>JAOTYQ010000091.1 GCA_029861725.1 Acidimicrobiia bacterium
CTCGACGATCGATGCCGTCGCCGCCCTCGGTGAGGACGAGTGGTTCTGGCCCGGGATCGAGGCGCTGACCGACGGGAGGGCAGAGCTCGTGCGCTACCGGCAGGGTCGTGGCGTCGGCGGCGGGACCGCCGTGAACACGCTGGTCATGATGGCCGGTGATCGCATCGACTACGACCGGTGGGCCAGCGAGCAGGGCTGCACCGGTTGGGATTGGGCGTCGATGGCTCCGTGGTTCGAGGTGGCTACCGGCACCCTCGCGCCGGCCGTCGTCGAACTGGGCCCCCTGGCCGCCGCTCTCGGCCCGCTGGCTGCAGCCGCCGGTCATCCCCTCGGCGGCTCGACCGCCGAGATCGACTGTTACGGCTACGCCCCGGCGGCTCTGGCGGTCGCCGACGGGCGCCGCCGCTCGGTGGCCGACGCCTACCTCGTTGGGGTCGGACCCGAGCTCGTGGTGCGATCGGGCGTCGCCGTCCGCAGGGTGGTGACCGAGCGCGGTCGGGCAACGGGCGTCGAGGTCGAGGATGGCACGGTGGTAGGGGCCGGACGGGTGGTGCTGGCGGCCGGGGCGATCAACACCCCGGCCCTCCTCCGTCGGTCGGGGCTCGGCGGGTCGGGGGCTGGTCGCTCGGTGAAGGACCACCCATCGTTCGTATTCACGGTCGGCCTGCGTGCAGGGTTCCGGCAGCTGGTCGGTGAGTCGGTCGCGGCGATCTCTGCGGTGCTTCGATGGCGGTCTCCCGACCGGCCGCCCGGTGGCAGCGCCGATCTGGCGGCGCTGGTCATGGACCATGTCGGGCTCGACGCCGACGGCCGTCGTTACGGGGCGGTGGTCGCGGTCCTGACCGACCCCGATTCCACCGGCAACCTCCCGCACGAGGGTGCGCCGTTCACCCCCGGATGGTTGTCGACGGTCTCGGACCGGCGTCGATTCCGGGCCGGGGTGCGAGCCGTCGCCCGCCTGCTCGACCACCCGGAGCTCGGGGCGGCGATCGACGGGGTCTATGTCGACGACATGGGAACCCCCGTCGATCGGCTCCTGGCCGCGGGTGACGTCGAGCTCGACCGCTGGCTGCTCGACCACCCGGGGCCCGTCAGCCACGTCGCGGCGACCTGCCCCCTCGGTAGCGGCCCGGATGCCGTCGTCGGCCTCGACGGCACGATGCCTGGCGCCCAGGGCTTGTCGGTGGTGGACGCATCGGTACTGCCACACCTGCCGAGCGCCAATCCACAGCTGCCGGTGATGGCGGTGGCGGAGCGGCTCACCGCTCGGCTGCTCGATGAGATTCGATGATCAGGAACGGCAGCTCTGGCAGATTCCCACCAGGTCGACCCGATGGTGGTCGCCCTGGAACGAGAACCGCTGGGCTTCGCCAGCCAGCGAGGCCTCGAGCTGGCGCTCGAGCCCCGGCGGCAGCGTGATGTCGTAGATCAGGCCGCAGCGATCGCAGATCAAATGATGATGATGCTCGCCGGTGATGTCTTCGCTCAGCTCGAACCGGGCGTGGTCGTCGGAGGTGATGATCCGGTGCACGACGCCGGCCTCTTCGAGCACGACGAGATTCCGATAGGCCGAGCTCTGGGCCAGATCGTCCCGTTCCGACAGGATGCCGGCGATCGTCAGGGGGCCCGTCGAGCCGATCAGGATGTCGACGAGGCGGCGCCGGTTCGTGGTGTAGCGCTGGGAGTGGGCGGCCAGCTTCGTCGCCGCCAGCTTGTGCACGTCGCTCGCCCGAGCGTGGTCATGGGCCGAGCGGTCGCCGGGAGCTGCTGAGGACGATGGATCGGACTGGGGCATGCCCCGTTGACAGTACCCGAAGACAGGCGAACTGAGAATATGTGGGAACGAGGGCGGTACACTCGAGCGTCACCGTTCTCGCACGGACATCGTTTGCGTCTTGTGCGACGATGGCTGACACGTTCCACCTAGGAGGTCGCCCTCGACATGGCTTATGCCGAACCAACCATGACGCCAGTCATTCATGCCGATGAGAACACCCGCGTCGCGTTCTTGGTCAAGGTCTACCAGCACGTCGCGCTGGCAGTCCTGGCCTTCATCGCGTTCGAGGCCGTCCTCTTCGCCACCGGCTTGGCCGAGGCGATCTACGAGTTCCTCGCCGGATCCGGCATCGCCTGGTTGCTGATTCTTGGCGGGTTCATGATCGTCAGCTCGATCGCCAGCCGCTCGGCCCACAACCTCGGGGATGTCCGTGCCCAGTACGGAGGGCTGTTCGCTCTCGCCCTCGCCGAGTCGCTGATCTTCGCACCCTTCCTCTACTTGGCGTTCAACCAGGGCGGAGCAGCGACCGTCGGATCGGCAGCGGGCGTGACCGCCGTCGGGTTTGGCGCGCTGAGCGTGGTGGCGTTCACCACTCGCAAGGACCTGTCGTTCCTCAGGCCCCTCATCTTGTGGGGCAGCATCGTTGCGATCGGCCTGATCGTCGCCGCAGTGGCCTTCCAGTTCGACCTCGGGATCGTCTTCACGATCGCCATGATCGGTCTTGCCGGCGCCTCGATTCTCTACCAGACCCAACAGATCGTTCGCCGGTACCCCGAGTGGGCCTACGTCGGCGCCGCGGTGAGCTTGTTCGCCTCGCTGATGATGCTGTTCTGGTACGTCCTGCGGCTGTTCCTGCGCCGCTGAGCACCGCCCCCGGCGACGCAGGGTTCACCGGTCTCCGGGAAGACGAACGACAACCACATCGGCCCGGTCATGCCACTGGCCGGGCCGATCCGCGTTTCGGACCTCCGTAAAACTGATACAAATTTGTTGCAAATCTGTATCAGTCTTGGTTTACTCACCGTGGCCACATCCTGCCCGCCGTGGTCACCCCGTACCCGACTCGCACCAGCACGGACCAGCAATGCCAACCGAACTCGACGAAGCGGTGATCCGCTTCGAAGCCGAGAGGTGGCGCCCGGCGGGCCTCGCCTCACCGTTGTCTCGCGCCGCACCGGCCCACCCGCTCCGGCGCCGGCGGTGGCCGGTGATCGCCTTCTGGCCCCGACGACCGGCTGGCCGGGGACTGGCGCTGGTGGCCCTGTGCGCGCTGGCGGCCGCGGGCGTCCTGGCGACCCGCGGTGACCGGACCCCGGACGACGTATCGGCCACGACCGACGCCGAGCTCGACGGCGCTTCGGTTTCGGGCGAGCAAGCCGGCGACCGTCGCACCATCGGTGATCGGGGTGGTGCTTCGTCCTCAGCAGAGGATCACAACGAGGTGCTGTCGGCCTCGGCGCCGGAGCCCGACGCCATGCCGCCCGATGACGGAGAACGGCCAAGCGGTCCCGCCGACGGTCGCTCGGTGGCCGAGCCGGGCGGGACCAGCCAGGCGTCCACCCCGTCGATGGGCTCGACCAGGAGCGTCACGGCGCCGATTCAACCCGTCGAGAGCGCGCCGCGAGCGGCTGACGCCGATGCCCCCACGCTGCCAACCGGGTTGCCCCTGGCCGGGATGTCACCGACGGTATCGTCACCGACCGCGCCGGCTGTAGCGCCGCCGACGCCGGTGCCGACCACGACCACGGCGCCGAGCGCTGTCTCCGCCGTGTCGCCGACGCCGGTGCCGACGACCGGTGCGCCGTCGACGACTGCGTCCATGGCGACGCCGGGTGGGGCCGTGGTATGGGAGGACCACTTCGACGTGCTGGATGGGTCGCGATGGGCGGTCGAGCACTCCACCTATGGCGACGGGAACAACGAGTTGCAGTGCTACCGGCCCGAGAACGTGTCGGTGGCGGGGGGGCGGTTGGTGTTGCGGGCGGTGACCGAGACCTACACCTGTCCCAACGGGTCGACCCGGACGGTCACGTCGGGCATGGTCCGCAGCCGTGGCGTGCGCTTCGGTCCCGGACAGGCCCTGGAGGTTCGGGTCAAGCTGACCCCAGCCGATCCCGACCGTCAGGGCGGGTTGTGGCCGGCCGTGTGGTCGTCGGGATGGGCCGGTGGGGGCTGGCCCCGAGGGGGCGAGCTCGACGTGTTGGAGGTCATGACCGCGGTCGACCCCAACCGGTCGATGTTCTCGGTGCACTACGCCCGGCCCGATGGCTCCCACGGGGTCACCAACCGGCCGGTCGTCGGGTCCGAGCCGTTCTCGGCCGCCTGGCACACCGTCCGCTTCGAGTACCACCCGGGCGGCCGACTGGTGTGGTTCCTCGACGGCCAGCAGGTGTTCGCCGTCACCGACCTCGACACCATCCAGGGCTACCCCGCCCCCTTCGACCAGGCAACCACCGAGATCAAGATCAACCTCGCCCTCGGCGGCCGCCCCGGCCCGCTCCACCCCGCCGCCATCGGCACCATCGGCGCCACGTTCGAGATCGACTATCTCCGCATCACCCAGCTCTGACCGGGCTTCCCGCCGGGTGGATCCACCTAGCGTCACCCCAGTGGTTCACCTAGGATCGACCCGGCGCCGCGCGACAAATCAGCGTCGCTGGGCGTCGTGAGTTTGAATCCTGTTTTAGTACCTACTCCAGTCAGGCTTGTGCGCTCGAAGGGCGACGAGATCGTTTCGGGTGGGCGGCGCTGGCCTCGGGACATCTTGCCGGACCGGCCTAACCGTCGTGCTCCTCCGGTTCGCACGGGCCGTACCTCGGGAGATCTTCGTGCGAACCCTGCTGAGACGATGGTGGTGGCTACCCCTTATCGTTGTCGGAGGTCTCCTGGTGACGTCCTGGGTCGTCGCGGGCATGGTGCAGTCCGAAGCCCGCACGCTGGCCGCAGAAGCGGCGCGCCTTCCCATCGACCGGGTGGAGATGGTCGACGGCCTCAACGTCCGCCTCACCGGATTCGCGAACGAGGAAGAGCGCAGCCGAGCGGTGGCCGCGGTCGCCGAGCTCGACTCGTCCTGGGACGTCGAGGGGGTGGTCGACGACTCGGCTGCTGCCTCGCAAGCCCAGGGGACCGACGAGTCGGGGGCGTCGACGACGACCCAGGCTCCGGCCGTCACCGCCGAGCCGGCGTCGCTCACGCTGATCGCCGATACCGATGGCAGCGTCGTGCTACGAGGCACCGTCACCAGCGAGGAGGTCCGCTCGGCGTTGGTCGAGGCGGCCAACGAGAGCCTGGGCGCCGACAAGATGATCGACGAGCTCGAGGTTGACTCGGCCGCTGTCGTCTCCGACGGCGGGGCGGTTACCGTCACGGGGACGGCCGGCACCGAGGCGCAGAAGGCCGAGTGGCTCGCCGCCGGCGCCGCGCTCGCTGAGACCGGTGGGCTGAACGTCGTCGACGACGTCGCCGTCGCCTCCGTCGAGCAGCAACTCAACGCCCTCTTCGAGCTGGAACCGATCGAGTTCGACACGATCCGGGCCTCGATTCGGCCGGCCTCGGAGTCGACCCTCGACGAGGCCGCGGCCGTCATCAACGCCAACCCAGAAGCCGGTCGTCTTCGCGTCGTCGGACACACCGATTCCGACGGGGCCGCCGACGACAATCTCGATCTGAGCCGGCGCCGGGCCCAAGCAGTGATCGACTACCTGGTCGATGTCGGCGGCGTCGACAGCGATCGCCTCGAGGCCGACGGTCGAGGCGAAACCGACCTGAAGATCGACCCCGAGACATCGGCTGACGACAAGCAACGAAACCGGCGCATCGAATGGGAGCCGATCTCGTGACGCCCCCCCAGTCGACGACGGCCCGCCCGCGCTCACGAAAGGAAGCATCACATGCCCTGGTGGCTTAGCACTATCTTCCTCGCCCTCCTGATCTGTTTCCTCATCGGCCTCCTGATCGGCCTGGCCCTCTTCTGGTGGCGGCGGCGCAGCGAACTGGCGGAGTACGAGCGCCGACGGCTCGAGTCCGAAGCCGAGTCCGACCGATTGCGGCTTCGAGTGAGCTCGTTGCGGTCGAGCGAGGAGCGAGCCAAGTCGCTCGAAGGCCACCTCGCCGAGGCCAAGGCTCTGGCTGAGCGCGTCCCGAAGCTCGAAGGCGAGCTGGCCAAGGTTCGTGGCAGGGCGGAGACCGTGCCGGGACTGGAGCAGCAGATCGTCGATCTCCGAGATCGCGTAACTGAGACCGAGCGGCTCGAAACCGAGCTGTCGACCCTTCGCCAGCGGGCCCGGGCAGCCGACGCCCTGGAGACCGAGGTCATCGATCTCCGTGCCGCCGCTGGCAGGGTCGGGGCGTTGGAAGACGAGCTGACCGCCGCCCGGGACCAGAGCGAGCGGGCCGAGACGCTCGACGCCGAACTGCGGACCATGCGCCTCGATCTCGAGGAGACACGGGGTCGAGCCAGTCAGCTCGAAGTCGACCTCGCGACCGCGAAGAGCGAGGTCGACCGGCTCGGCGCCGCGTCGCTGGAGGCGGATCTGCGCGAGGCACAAAGCAGCGCCGAGAAGGTCGAGGTTCTCGAACGTGAGCTGAACGCATCGCGGGCCGAAGCCGACCAGCTCCTGGAGGACCTCGAAACGGCTCGAGCTGAGGCCGGGAAGGTCGAGCGGCTCACAAAGCAGCTGACGGAGGTCCGCACGGAGGCGGGCAAGGTAGCCGGCCTGTCGAGAGACCTGGAAGCGACCCGAGTGCAAGCCCAGCAGGTCGTCGGTTTGCGATCGGACCTGGAGGCTGCTCGTACCGAGGCGGCGAAGGTTGCGGGGTTGGCCAAGGAGTTGGAGGTCGCTCGTACCGAGGCGGCGAAGGTTGCGGGGTTGGCCGAGGAGTTGGAGGCCGCTCGTACCGAGGCGGCGAAGGTTGCGGGGTTGGCCGAGGAGTTGGAGGCCGCTCGTACCGAGGCGGCGAAGGTTGCGGGGTTGCAGGCAGACCTCACGGCCGCCAGGGGCGAAGCCGGCAAGGTAGCGGTACTCAGCCGAGATCTCCAGGTCGTCCGTTCGGACTTGACCACCGCTCGCGCCGAAGCGGCCAAAGTGGAACCCCTGGCCGTTGAGCTGGAGTCGGTTCGGGCTGAAGCGGTTCAGGTGTCGGGCTTGAAGTCGGAGTTGGACGAAGCTCGCGCCGAGGCCGGACGGGTTGCCGGGTTGACGTCGGAGTTGGAGGCGGCGCGGGCGGAGGCTGCGAGGGCCCAGGAGCTCGAGACGGAGATGCGAGGCCTCCGTCGGCGCAACGCCGACCTCACCGCCAGGACGGAGCGACTTGCCTCGCTCCAAGCCGAGCTGAAGAAGCTCCAGGGCGAGCAGCGAGGTCTTGCTGCTGCCGCCAATGACGCCGACCGTTTGCGGACCGAGATCAAGACGCTCCAGTCGACTCAAGCCGGCGAGCTGGCCGGCCGCGACCGCAGCATCCGGAACCTCGAATCCAAGCTGGAGCGCTCCGAGAGGTCGGTCAATCGAGCCGAGAAGGAGCTGAAGGAGCTGGCCGACCTTCGGAAGCGACTTCGCAAGGCTGAATCGGCGGCCAAGGCTGTCGCTACCAGGATCAGGGAGCAGCGCGACGAGCTCGACCGTCTCCGCAAGCGAGTGAAGAAGGCAGAAGCGGCCCAGGTCAGCGCAAGGCCGGCCAAGAAGCCGAAGAAAGCCAAGAAAGCCAAGAAAGCCAAGGAGGCCAGCCTGTCCACAGCCTCATCGGACTCGGGTACGACGACGCTCGGGACCCCGGGCGCCGACCATCGGGATGATCTGAAGGCCATCAAGGGGATCGGCCCGGTGATGGAGCGGACCCTGAATTCGTTCGGCATCCAGTCCTGGGAGCAGATCGCTGCCTTCACCGAATCCGATATCGAGAAGGTCGGCGAAGCCATCGAGGCGTTCCCGGGTCGGATCCAGCGAGACGACTGGGTCGGAAGTGCAGCTGCGCTGGTCGCTCGGGGTCACACGTCCGGCGACGACACGACCAAGTCCCGCGACCCGCACGGCCCGAGGGAGGAGCCCGAGTCGAACAGCTTCCCGTCGAGGAATCAGTCCTCGGTCGAAGCGACAGCGAGCGCCGGCGCCGGCCCCACCGCCGTCGAGAACTGGCGCTCGGGCACAACCGAGCTGGGCACGGCCGGTGCCGGGCACAAGGACGACCTCAAGGTCATCAACGGCATCGGCCCGGTGTTGGAGGAGACCCTGAACGGGTTCGGGATCCAGACCTGGGAGCAGGTGGCAGCGTTCACCGAGTCCGAGATCGACGCCGTCAATGCGGCGATGAGCTTCCCCGGCCGGATCGAGCGCGACGGTTGGGTCCAGCAGGCGAAGGATCTCACCCGGCGTTTCCCATTGACCGTCCCGTATGATCGCCCGACGCGAGCGAGCTGAAACCATCGAGCGGCCACGGGCCGACGTCACGAGCCGGTAGGAGCGGCGCTCAGCTCGTGTAGTCGTAGAAACCGCGACCGGTCTTTCGTCCGAGGAGGCCCGCCTCTACCATCCTCGCCAGCAGCGGTGGCGGGGCGTAGAGCTGCTCGCGGAACTCGTCGTAGAGCGAGTCGGCCACCGCCATCGTGGTGTCGAGGCCGATGAGATCCGCCAGGCTCAGCGGTCCCATCGGGTGGGCACATCCGGTGACCATGCCCTGATCGATGTCCTCTTTGGAGGCGAAGCCCGACTCGAACATCCTGATCGCCGACAGGATGTAAGGGATCAGGAGGGCATTGACGATGAAGCCTGCTCGGTCCTTCGAGGTGATCGCGTACTTGCCGAGTTGTCCGACCGCGTAGGCCTCGGCTCGCTGCGCGGTCTCCGTCGACGTGTGCAGCGACGTCACCAGCTCGACCAGGTTCAGCACCGGGACCGGATTGAAGAAATGGATGCCGATCACGTTCTCCGGTCGCCGGGTCGCCATCGCCAGCTTCATGATCGGGATCGACGATGTGTTCGACGCGAGTACCGCATCGTCGCTCACGACGATCTTGTCGATCGCTTCGAAGATCGCTGTCTTCGCCGTCTCGTCCTCGATGATCGCCTCGACAACGAGCTGGCGATCGGCGAGCTCCGCCACGTCGGTCCCGAAGGCCAACCGATCGAGGATCTCGTCGGCGGTCAGGCCGCCCAGCTTGTTGGCGTTGGCCGCTCGGGCCAACGACTTCTCGATCCGAGCCCGGCCGGCTTCGGCCGCCTCGGCGTTGGCCTCGATCACCACGACGTCCATCCCGGCTCGGGCCGACACCTCGGCGATGCCCGAACCCATCAGCCCGGCACCGACAACACCGACCCGCTCAATCGTCACGTCCGTTGTCATGGCCCCAACCCTGCCGCTCCCGGCGACCTTTTTGCAACGCATGGCCGGCTGCGCCGGCCGCGCTTCGACCTCGGCAGCCCGCAGCGCCGGGGCTAGATTCGGGCGATGACGCCCGAAGAGTTCCGCAGCGCCGGCCACGACTTGATCGACTGGATCGCCGACTACCGTCGTGAGCTCGAGAGCCGTCCGGTCAGGGCCCAGGTGGCGCCGGGCGACGTTGCCCGAGCGTTTCCGGCCGAACCCCCCGACGACGTGGCCACGATCCAGGAACTGCTGGCCGACCTCGATCGTGTGGTCGTCCCGGGTATGACGCTCGTCCAGCATCCGATGCACTTCGGCTGGTTTCCGTCGAATGCATCGCTCGCCTCGGTACTGGGTGACCTTGCATCCTCGGGTCTGGGCGGGCTGGGCATCTCCTGGGAGAGCTGTCCGGCGCTCACCGAAGTCGAGGAGGTGGTGTGCGACTGGCTACGCCGGCTCACGGGGCTCTCCGACGGCTGGTCGGGCACGATCCACGACACCGCCTCGACGGCGTGCCTCGTCGCGTTGCTGGCCGGGCGCGAACGGGCAACCGACCACGGCCAGGCGGACGGCGGTCTCGCCCGCGCGGAGCGGCCACCGGCCGTGTACTGCACGACCCAGGCGCACTCGTCGGTCAAGAAGGCAGCGCTTATGGCCGGCTACGGGAACGACCATCTCCGAATCGTGGCCCACGACCCCGAGACGTTCGCCATGGAACCCGCCGCCCTGGCCGAGGCGATGGCGCGCGATCGCCAGGCCGGTCTGCTGCCGGCAGCCGTTGTTGCCTCGGTCGGCACGACCGCTACCACCGCGGTCGACCCCTTGCCGGCGATCGTCGAGGCCGCGGCGAAAGAGCGGGTTTGGGTCCACGTCGACGCCGCCATGGCCGGCACGGCGATGCTGTTGCCCGAGTTTCGGCATCTGTGGGAGGGCGTCGAAGACGCCGACTCGCTCAGTTGGAACCCGCACAAGTGGATGGGCACCATCCTCGACACCTCGCTGTTCTACGTGCGAGACGTGCAACATCTCGTGCGGGTCATGTCGACCAATCCCAGCTACTTGCGTTCGGGCGTGGACGGAGAGGTGACCCAATACCGGGATTGGGGCATACCGCTTGGCCGGCGGTTCCGGGCCCTGAAGCTCTGGTTCCATCTGCGCCTCGACGGGATCGAGGCCATCAAGGATCGGGTCAGGCGAGACCTCGAGAATGCCCGGTGGTTCGAGAACCAGGTCCGCGACGCGCCGGAGTGGGAGGTCGTGGCTCCGGTCGTACTGCAGACCGTCTGTGTGCGCCACCGTCCTGCCGGGGTCGACGGCGACGCACTCGACGCCCACACCCTGGCCTGGGTCGAGCGGCTCAACAGCTCCGGCCGGGCTCTCCTCACCCCGTCGCTGCTGGCCGACGGGTGGATGGTCCGGGTCTCGGTCGGGGTGGAGACCACCGAGCACGCCCACGTCGAGCAGCTGTGGTCGCTGATGCAGGCAGCGGCAACCGACCGGTCGCTCGACCCCGACTCGATGGTACACATCGACTCATGACGCCTCCCGTCCGCCTGATCGCCACCGATCTCGACGGGACGCTCCTGCGGACCGACGGCTCGCTGTCGGAGCGGGTGTGGTCGGCGGTCCGCTCTGCGATGGACGCCGGCATCGAGGTGGTGCCGGCAACGGGACGGCCGCGGATGGTTGCCGAGGACGTGATCGCCAGGCTCGACTTCGTCGATCACTGGATCTTCGCCAACGGCTCGGTGACGTGGCATCTCGGACGATCGGAGCTCGTTCGTGGGTTCTGGCTCCAACCAGACCTCGCCCGGGACCTGATCACCCGCCTTCGCCGCGAGCTCCCGTCGGCCGGGTTCGCCGTCGAGTTCGAAGATGACGTGGCGTACGAGGCCGGGTTCGAGTACGTGGTTCCCCAGATCCCGACCGTGCCGTCGAGCGTGGATCTGCTGGCCCGGATCGACCGGCGGGTGCAGAAGCTGCTCGTGTTCGATCGGACCTTGTCGATGGACGATCTGTTCGTCGCTGTCGAGTCGGTCGTCGGCGACGATGGGGTGGCCAGCTACTCCGGCTTGGCGTTCATCGAGCTCGCCGCCGGCCTGGTTACGAAGGCGACAGCGGTCGAGCTGTTGGCCACCGACCTCGGGATCTCGGCGGCCGAGGTGGCAGCCTTCGGCGACAATCACAACGACGTGTCGCTGCTCGAGTGGGCCGGACGGTCCTTCGCCATGGCCAACGGCACCGACGACGCCAAGCGGGCAGCGGACGAGACCATCGGCTACAACGACGATGATGCGGTCGCCGACAAGATCGACGACCTGGTCGCCGACAGCCTCCGGTCGTGATCCGAGCCGACGGGCACCTCAGCAGCAGTGGCCGACCCCGGCCAGCGGGACACACGTCCCCGAGGATCTAGCGCCAGAACCTGAACAGATCCCAGCCGTCGAGCGCGAGACCGCCGCTGACCGAGAAGGCGTCGACGATCGAGATGATCGTGTCCCAGAACGCATCGCGAGCTGGCTCGACGTAGAACAGCACGCCGATCAGGATCAGGATGCCCCAGCGCCTCAACGGTGCCAGCAGCTCCTGGAGCTGCCGGGGGAGGTGCGGTTCCAGCGCTCCATAGCCGTCGAGACCGGGCACGGGCAACATGTTGAGCACGAAGGCGACGACCTGGAGGAAGCCGAGGAACGCCAGGGCTGGGGCGAGGACCGGGTGCTCGCCTTCGTTGACCAGCCCGTTGGCGAGCGGTAGGAGACAGGCAGCGGCGAACACGAGGTTCGTCGTCGGGCCGGCCAGCGAAACGAGTGACGCGGTGAGCGGCGAGCGGAGCGCCCTACGGTTGATCCAAACCGCCCCGCCCGGCAGGCCGAGGCCGCCCATGACGAGGAAGAGCAACGGGAGTGCGATCGACGTCAACGGGTCGGCATAGAGCCGGGGGTCGAGGCTCAGGTAGCCCTTGCTGGCCACCGACAGATCGCCGCCGCGCCAGGCGGTGTACGCGTGGGCGAACTCGTGCAGGATCAGCGAGAGGATCCAGCCGGCCAGGACGAACACGAAGACAGCGACGCCATCGCTGATCGGTCGGGCGATGCAGAGCCAGCCGCCGAACGCGGTGGCGGCCACGACGAGGAGGAACAGCGGGCTCGGCCGTATGGGAGCGGCCCGGCGAGCCGCAGTATCCAAGGCGTTCATCGGCTCCCACCGTAGTCGCTGGTTGCGACCGGTCGTTTGCACACGGCCCCCGCGTACCGCTCGACCGCTTACTCGCTCTTGGTGGCGAGCGACCACGAGGGATGGCCGGCTGGCAGAGTTGTCACAGGATTGGAAGGTGCGACTCACCGTTCGAACCACCGGTCCAGGGGCAGGTTCTGCGTGCTGCTCGCCGTGTTCGGATGTCAGTTCCGTTACGGTGGCCTGTGGGCCGATCGACTGACCGATCAATGATCAAGCGACGAGACCTGAGCAGCTTGATGGACAAGTGGAGCCACGTTCGTTACGATTTCGGTAACCTTACGGGCCCAGGCAATGTGTGACGATTTGGGTGAGCGTTGGCCCGCACGGGCAGAACAGGCTGTCTAACGGCGGAGTTGGATGCAAAAATGGACATAGCGCAAGTAGCTATTGGGGCTGCCATCGGAGTCCTCGTTGGTTGCTTCTTCGTGTGGCTTCTCGACCGGCGGCACCAAAGGACAATCAAGAAGTTGGTCGAGAGCCGTAAGAAGATCGAGCGGCAGCGAACCCAGGCTGTCAACGATCTGTTTGCGTACCGCTCGGGCGAGAAGCCCGAGTCCCGGGTCAGCGATCGGCGACCACCCAGCGCCATCCCCTCGGAGAACGAGCTCATGCAGCAGAACTCCGAGCTTCAGGCGGAGATCTCGAGCCTCCGGACCCTGATCGCCCGGGCCGACGGCGCATTGACCGCCGCCCGGCGCAAGCGCGACGAGCACGAATCGGAGATCGCCCGTCTGCAGGCCATCGTCGATTCCGGTGACAACGCCACCGTCATCGACCTGCGACCGGACGAGAAGGGCCGTCAGCTCACCGGGTCGAGCTAGTCGCCGCACCTGGCGCTCTTATCCAGTCACGAGGCGCAACCGGCGTTTGTCCTGGCCACGACTTGGCGGCCTGCCGGCTCGGTCCCTAGGGGCGAGAAGGTGGCAGTTGGCTGTTCGCGGTGCGAAGATACACGGCTATGTCCAAGACGGTTGCCATTCTCAATCAAAAGGGCGGGGTCGGAAAGACCACGTTGGCCCTCGGGCTGGCGTCGGCGGCCTGGGCTGCGGGGACCCGGATGCTGGTGGTCGATCTCGACGCTCAAGCGAACGCGACCTACGCCCTCGGCGTCGACCCCTCGCGCAGCAACCTCGGGACTGGTGACGCCCTACAAGCCGACAGCACCGGTTCGGCAGGCGACATCATCGTCGAGTCCGGCTGGAGCTCCGACATCTGGCTCCTCCCCGCTTCAGGCGATCTCACCGAACGGGAGGCAGATGCCCGCAATGCCAGCGGTCGCCGCCGCCTGGCGAAGGCGCTCAAAGGGGTCGTCGACGACTTCGACGTCGTGCTCATCGACTGCGCCCCGTCGCTCGGGCTGAACACCACCAACGGGCTGGCGGCAGCCAGAGGGGCGCTGCTCGTCGTCGAGCCAAGCGTCTTCGGGTTGCGGGGTGTCGGACCAGCCCTCGATCTCATCGAAGACGTGTGGTCGGCCGACAACGCCTCGCTCGATCTCACCGGGATCGTGCTCAACCGGGTGCCAGCGGTGTCGTCGGCCGCCCGTGACCGGATCGACGAGCTCAAGAAGATGGTCGGCACGAAGAGCGTTTGGGGTCCACCGATCCCGCAACGGGTGATCATCAACCAGGCCCACCACGAGCGGGCGCCCCTGCACTCC
>JAOTYQ010000611.1 GCA_029861725.1 Acidimicrobiia bacterium
CGCCCTCGCCGGGCAAACCACATGATCGATGCCGGCCGACGCGCTGCCGGCGCAGCTCGGGCTCGGCGGCCTGGCCACCGGTGCTGACGTCCGCGCCGATGGGGCGGTCATCGCCGTTCGGACCTATGCCACCGTATGGTTGTTCGCACGGGCAGAAGGCCAGACGATCGCTGACGCGCTCGGGTCGGTGCCCTGCGAGGCACCGACGAGGCCCGAAGCCCAGGGCGAGGCGATCGCGTTCGTCGCCGACGGCACGAACGGGTTCATGACGGTATCCGAGGGACGCAACCCCGACCTGAACCTCGTTTCCACCCGACAGCGCTGACAGGTACACGCCGATCGGTCCGGCCTCAGAGGTGGGGCACCACCGCCTCGACGCCGGTCACGGCGATGCCCCGACGGACCACCGTCCGGGCCCGGAGCGGCCACCGGAACCTCGCGAGGGTTTCGAGGTCGGATGCAGGATGCAGCGTCAGCTCGTCGCCGTCCGGTCGGAGCTCCACGTCGTGGAACCCGACCCAATCCCCGGTGATCGGGAACTGGGCCTTGTAGAACGCTTCCTTGGCGCCGAACATCACCGTTGCCATCTCGGCTCGATCCTGTGCCGACAAGCCCGCCATCCGCTCGCGCTCGGGATCGAGGAACAGCCGGCCGTGGAGGTCGTCCGACACCCGTCCGCACCGCTCGGCGTCGATCCCGACGGTCCGCACAGGGAGCTCGCCCGAAGCAGCATCGCGCCCGGTTCCGTGGCCACCTCCGAGGCGGGCCACCACCGCCACGGCGTAGCCCTCGGTGTGAGAGATCGAGCCGGTCACCCCTTCCGGCCAACGCGGGGAACGCCGGTCCCCAACCATCAGCGGGCGATCCTCGAGCGCCAGATCGGCCAAAGCCCGCCGGGCGCAGGCCCTGCCGGCTGCGAACTGCTGGCGCCGATTGGCCACCGCCGACGCCACGAGCACAGCCTCCTCCGGGTGCAACAGCGCCTCATCGCCGTCGCCCCACAGCTCGTAGACGACGGCGTCGGTGAAAAGGTCCGATACGACAGCGGCCCGAACCGGGCCCGGCCCACCGGTAACCGTCACGCCCAGCCACGTCGTACGAACCGGCTAACCGTCTCGACGTGGGAGGTGTGCCCGAACAAGTCGACCACCGTGACGTGGTCGAGGTCGTAGCCGTGCGAGGCGAGGAGCATGGCGTCACGTGCCAGCGAGGCCGGGTCGCAGCTCACGAGCGCAATCACCGCTGCGTCGGTCTGGGCCAGCTTGGCGGCCACGACCTTGCCGAGGCCGACCCGGGCGGGATCGGCGATGACCGCCCCAGCCGGGCTCGGCGACCAGCGCTCCATCTTCCGGCGGGAGATCGTGGCCGAGGCGTGGTAGTTGTTGGCCGCATCGGCCGCCGCCGCCGGGTTCGCCTCGATGCCCGTCATCGGCCTGGGCTCGGGGCTCCGACCGGCGAGAATGGCACCGAACAGACCGACACCGCAGTAGGCGTCGACGAGCAGCCCCGGCGCGTCGGCGATGGCCTCACCGACGAGCGCGACCAGAGCCTCGGCCCCGTCGGGTCGGCACTGGAAGAACGACTGCGCCGAGATGCGCAGCCGGTGCTCTGCGATCTCCTCGTGGTAGTGGACCTCGCGCCCTCTCCGCAGCTCGTCGTCGCCGACGACGATCACGTCACCCGGCATGGCGACCCCCTCGGCGGTGGGTCTGGCGACGACCACCCGCTCCCCAGTTCGGGCTCCGACTCTCAGCGAAACCTCGGCCGCAGAGCCGAACCGACCGTCGACCAGCAGCTCTTCGATGAGGGGGTGGGCGACGACGCACGACTCGACGGGCACGATGGCGTGGGACCGGCCGGCTCGGTAGCCAGGACGGCCGTCGCGCAGTGCGACCCTGACCGTCGTCCTGTAGCGCTCGGGATCGAGCGCCGGACCGAGCCGGACGTCGGGCTCCCGGATGCGGGCGAGCCGAGTCAAACAGTCGATGACGATCGATCGCCGGAGGTCCCGCTGGAGCTCGGCCGTGGCGTGCTGCCAGTCACACCCGCCGCAGCCGTCACCGACGTGGCGGCACGGCGGGCCCTGCCGTCCCGGCGACGGGTCGAGCACGTCGAGGACCCGGGCCTCGATGCGTGTCGCGTGGTCGGCCACGACGCTGGCTATCACTCGCTCCCCCGGTAGGGCCCCGGAGACGAAGACCACCCGCCCGTCCGGCCCGGGGCCGAGCGCAGCCCCGCCGGTGGCGACCCGGTCAAGTTCGACCTCGAACTCTGGCATGATGATGAGCGTATGGGCAGCAGCGACCCCGTCATCCCCCCGATCCTGATCGTTCCGTCCGTGCTCCCCGCCGACTTCGCCCGGTTGGGCGATGAGTGCCGCGATCTGGAGGCGGCCGGGGTCGACAGGATTCAGTTCGACGTGATGGATGGCCGCTTCGTCCCCAACCTCACCTTCGGCCCGGACGTGATCGCTGCGGTGCGGCCAACCGTCGCAGTGCCGTTCGAAGCCCACCTGATGATCGAGGAACCCGACCACCTCGTTCCCCGCTTCGTCGAAGCCGGCTGCGACACGATCATCGTGCACGCCGAGACGTGCGTCCACCTCCACCGCACGCTGGCCGCCGTGCGCGAGTTCGGCGCCTCCCCGGCGGTCGCCCTGAACCCGCACACCCCGCTCGAGGTCGTCGCCAACGTGCTCGATCTCTGCGAGATGGTGCTCATCATGACCGTCAACCCCGGGTTCGGGGGCCAGGCGTACCTCTCGACGATGGAACCGAAGATCGCCGCAGCCCGGGCGCTGCTCGACACGGCCGATCACTGGATCGATCTCGAGGTGGACGGCGGCATCGGCCCGTCCACGATCACCGAAGCAGCCGTCGCCGGAGCTAACGTCTTCATCTCCGGCTCGGCTCTCTATCGACACGTCGGCGGGCTGGGTGCTGCCACCGACGAGCTCCGCCAGCTCGCCGGTAAGGCCTGGGCCAACCGGACCTAGTTCAGGACCTCCGGCCGAAGGCCGAACTCCGGGCGGCGGGACGCCCGGCTCAGTCGTCCTGTCTGAGCTCGCCGGCGCGGGAGATCACGTGATCGAGCAGGCCGTATTCGCGGGCTTCCTCGGCGCTGAACCAGCGGTCGCGATCCGAGTCGGCAATGATCTGCTCGACCGGTTGACCAGAGTGCTCGGCGATCAGCTCGGCCATCTCCCGCTTGATCTTGATCAGGTTCTCGGCCTGGATCGCGATGTCGGCGGCCTGACCCTGGACGCCAGCGCTCGGCTGGTGCATCAGGATCCTGGCGTGGGGGAGGGCGTAGCGCTTGCCGTCGGCCCCCGCGGTGAGGAGGAACTGGCCCATCGAGGCACCGAGGCCGAGACAGACGGTCGCCACCTCGGGCTTGACGAACTGCATCGTGTCGTAGATGGCCATGCCGGCGGTGACGGAGCCGCCCGGGCTGTTGATGTAGAGCCAGATATCCTTGTCGGGGTCGTCCCCGGCGAGGTAGAGCATCTGGGCTGCGATCGAGTTGGCGATCTCGTCGTCGACCTGCTTACCGAGGAAGACGATCCGTTCCTTCAGCAGCTGCTGGTAGATGTCGAACCCGTACCCGGTGGCGGGCACGTCGGCGGTCGGGAGTCCAGGACGTGTCATAGCTTCCTAGGTTACCGGCGACCGGTCGGCTACGGTTGAACGGAGCCAGTCGCTGATGGCCGTTGCGGACGTGGCGGAATTGGCAGACGCACCAGGTTTAGGTCCTGGCGTCCGAAAGGACATGGGGGTTCGAGTCCCCCCG
>JAOTYQ010000612.1 GCA_029861725.1 Acidimicrobiia bacterium
CTCCTTGGTCGGGCGGTCCGAGATCAGGCTGGCCGTCCAGTCGGGACCGCCGGTCCCACGAGCTGGGCGTCTGCCCGAAGCTGGCTTTGAACACCCGGGAGAAATCGGACGGTGTGGCGAAGCCGACCTCGGCGGCGATCGAGCTGAGCGTGCGGTCGGGCGCGCCCCGCATCAGGTACACCGCCCGCTCCAGTCGGGCCCGGCGGGTGAAGGCGGCCACGGTCTCGCCGGTCACGCTGGAGAAGATCCGGTGGAAGTGGTGGGGGGAGAAGTGGGCGATCCCGGCCAGCTCGTCCAAGGAGAGATCGCCGGCCACGTTGCGGCGAACGTGGTCCATCACTTCGTGAACCCGTCGGGCGTAGGAGTTACCCACGCTGCATCCTACGCACATCGTCCCGTCGCCGTGGCTGGCGCTCAGGAGAGGGCGGCCTCGGGAATCGCGGCCCGGAGCCTCGCGACCTTCCCGTCGACAACGGTGATGATCTCGCCGACGCGTACCAGCTTGCCGTTTGCGGTGTTCGTGCCCTCGTAGATCAGGGCGGCCCGATCGTCGGCGAACAGCGAGTCGATCATCGTCACACCCGTCCAGGGCGCGCCCTGCTGACACATCTCGACGAACGCGTCGGCGCTCATCGGTCCCGCGTCCATGTCGAGGTCGTCGGCGAGGCACGACCGCATCGTGGCCCAGTCGGGCTCACCTCCCTCGTGCCAGGAGTTCCAGTAGCGCATCACAACGGCTTCGGTGTTGCTCATGTTCGGGTCTCCTTAGCGGTGGTCAGATGGCCGGCGAGGCTTCCGAGATTGTGGGTCCAGCCGCCGTTGCGGATCTGCACGTCGGTGTCGGTCGCCAGGCGCTGGTGGTGGAGCACGATCAGCGTGCCGCCGTCCTGGGGGCGGAAGTCGAGCGCGACCAGCTCGTCGTCCCAGTCGTACGCGAGGCGGTTCGGCCGCTCGACCGTCACGAACCGGCCGTGCACCTCCATGGCGTAGCCGTCGCCGCTGATCGTGACCTGGAGCTGTCCGCCGACGGTGGCGTCCCAGGTGTGAAACGTCCACGTCGACGATGGGTCGCACGTGAACCACGAGCGCAGCTCGTCGATATCGGTGAAGGCGTCGAACACCCGCGCCGGTTTGGCGGGAACCCAGCGCTCGAGTCGCAGGTCGAGCGTCATGTCAGGTAGTCCTCCAGTGCGTCGAACGTCGTGGTCCAGGCGGTCCGGGTTCGCTCGAGCCAGTCGATAGCGTCGTCGATCGGCTGCCGCTCGAGGGTGAGCACGTGGGCGCGGCCAGTGCTGGAGCGACGCACCAGGCCGGCGGCCTCCAGCCGGCGCACGTGCTTGGTCATCGCCTGTTTCGTGAACCCCAGCCCCTCTCGCAGCTCGGCGATGGGAGCCGGACCGACCGTGAGGCGGCGGACGATCTCTCGCCGTCGCTCCGAGCTGAGCACGGCATAGACCTCGTCGAGTGCCGCAGTATCGAGCGCCTCGGATTGGCGCGGTCCAGCTTGGTCAACCATTTGGTTGACCATATCGAATCGCGGGTTGTCCGTCCAGCGATTCGTCCCGACCGGCGTTGAGGTTCCGTTAACACACGCTCTGCCATCGTGACCGGAGCCCTTCCCGAGGAGATCCAATGATGCGAAACACGCGTCGACGCCCCGTGCTCGCTCTCTGGCTCGCACTCGCCGTGGTGGCGAGCGGGTGCTCGTCCGGAGACGGCGGACCGGCCGGTCTCGACGACGCCCTGGCCGAGCTCAGGGACAGCAGCTTCAGTGGCGTGGTGCTCGTCGCCAGTCGAGGCGACGTGACGGTCGAGGGATTCGGCAACGCCGATCGGGCCGACACCATTCCCAACGGCCCCGAAACCGTGTTCGACATCGGCTCGCTCACCAAGCAGTTCACCGGCGCAGCCATCCTCCGGTTGGAGATGGACGGCCAGCTGTCGACCGACGACACGCTGTCGACCTACCTGCCGAACCTGACCCCCGAACAACAGGACATCACGCTGCACGAACTGCTCACCCACACCGCCGGGCTCCCCGATGCCCTCGGCAGCGACTACGAGCCGGTCGCCCGCGACGCCTACCTGCAGCTCGTGGTCGACACCCCGCTCCTCCAAGATCCCGGCCAGCTCTACAGGTACTCGAACGTCGGCTACAGCCTCCTGGCGGCGGTGATCGAAGTGGTCACCGGCGACTCCTACGAGTCGTACCTGCAGGAGACGCTCTTCGAGCCCGCTGGCATGACCTCGACCGGCTACGTCCTGCCCGACTGGGACGACCGCATCGTCGCCGTCGGCTACGACGGTGACCGGCCGGCCGGTCGGCCCCACGAGCTGCCGTGGGCCGATGATGGCCCGTATTGGCACCTGCGAGGCAACGGCGGCCTCCTGTCGACCGCTGACGACATGTATCGCTGGCACGAGGCGCTGCTCGGCAACGACATCCTCGACGACGAGGCCAAGGCCAAGTACTACGGCCGTCATGTCACCGAGGGCCCGGGTGCCCAGACGTACTACGGCTACGGCTGGGCCCTGTTTCCCACGCCGAGCGACACCTGGCTCGTCACCCACAACGGTGGCAACGGGATCTTCTTCGCCGACTTCCTCCGCTTCCTCGACGAGGACCTGACGATCTTCGTTGCCACCAACTCGGCGAGCACCGCCGACGAGGACGTCGCGTTCCGTATCGCCGATGCCGTGCTCGGCCACGGGCTCGTCTCCCCGGAGGAGGACGACGCCTGCGCCCTCAGCGACGTCGATCTGGATCTGCTGGCGACGCTGACCGCGATCGACGAGCTACCGGCGACCGCCGCCGGGGCGACGGCGGCCGAGTTGTTCGCATTGCTCGGAGGGAGCGACGACGCCGCTCGCCGGGACTACGTCACGCATCACGTCGCCGACGAGCTGCGAGGGGAGCTGACGATCGACGAGCTGGCGGAGGCCCTTCGCCAGGTGCAGGTCGAGCTGGACGGTCTGCCGGCGGAGGCCTTGTATCAGGAGGACGACCTGAGCTTCCATGTCGTGATGGGTGCTCCAGCGACCGGTTTGGGTGCGATCGTCTCGATCCGCCTCGACGAGACCGACCCGACGAAGGTGCGCTGCGTCGGTGTGGCGGCCTGAGCGGCCGGTGCCGGGCCGAGAGCGACACGGATCGTTGGTATGAGGGTGCTGCTCGTCGAGGACGACGACGACCTGGCGGAGGTCGTGGCCATCGGACTCCGGCAGGAGCAGCTCGCCGTCGACAGGGCGGCGGGCGTCGGTGAAGCGGTCGATCTGCTCCGTGTCGTCAGCTACGACATCCTGTGTCTCGACGTCGGGCTGCCCGACGGAGACGGCCTAGAGCTCTGCCAGCGGCTCCAGACCGACAACGACCTGCTGAGGCCACACCGGCTCCTGATGCTGACCGCTCGCGACGCCGTTACCGATCGAGTCGCCGGACTGGACGCCGGCGCCGACGACTACCTCGTCAAGCCGTTCAAGGTGGCCGAGCTGGCGGCCCGGATTCGGGCGCTGGCGAGGCGCCACGACCAGGCCGGCGCTCCGCTGCTCATCGGCGACCTCACCGTCGATCTCGCCACCCACCGGGTCGAGCGAAGCGGGGTCGAGGTCACGCTCACCGGCCGGGAGTTCGCAGTCCTGCGGTACTTCTGCTTCCACCGCCACGAGCTGGTCTCGGCTGAGGACCTGCTCGAGCACTGCTGGGACGCCAACGCCGACAGCTTCACCGGCAGCGTGCGCGTCATCCTCAGCCGGCTCCGTAAGAAGCTCGGCGACCCACCGCTCATCG
>JAOTYQ010000613.1 GCA_029861725.1 Acidimicrobiia bacterium
TTGTAGGCGTTCTGCTCCCGGTAGGGGTACAGGTGCTGTCCGAGGATCCGGGCCAGCTCGGGATGCTGCTCGATGATGGCGGGCGACAGCTCGTCTTCCCACAGGTGGATGCGTTGCATATGGCGGCGCATGAAGACTTGGACCAGCGTGACCCGCAGCCCCGGCCTGGTGCGGGGCACCGAGCCGTGCCAGGTGGCCCCGTGCCAGATGGCGAGCGAGCCGGCCTCGCCGATCAGCGGGATCACGTCGAATGGCGTCGAGTCGATGTCCTGCTCGTGGGGCAGCGTCGCCCGCCCGTACCGGTGGCTGCCGGGCACGAACACCGTCGGCCCATCGTCGCGATCGACATAGTCGGTGCACAGCCATGAGGCGTTGGCCACATGGGCAATGTGGCCGCCCCCGGGCGGCACCCCGTGGGCATCGCTGTGCAACCCGAGGTTGCGACCGCCGGGGGGCTTGATGATCCAGGTGTGACCCGACAACACGGCACTCTGACCGCACAACCAGCGGACGAGGGCCAGCATCCGGGGGTTGGTCGCGGCCTCGATGAAGACCTCATCCTCCTCCATCAGGAACCACGAGTTCTTCCCGGTGGCTTCGACCGGCGGCTCGGCGGTCCGATAGTCGCCGATCTCGAGGTTGTTTCGCTGTTCGCAGGTGGTCAGGATGGCGGTCCGCAACCGATCGACGAACGTCTCGGTGACTCCCATCGTCTCGGGTGGCACGATCGTCATGCCGTAGGCCTCCAGCTCGACGATGTGCCTCAGCAAGCCGAAGGCTTCGAGCTCGGCCACCAGCGGGTCGACGTTGGGACACGTGCCGTAGTCGGAGAGGGCCACCATGGGCTCCAGCTTCGACGACCGGCGCTCAGCTCGCCAACGCGTGGTCGTCGGCCAGGCTGTAGAGGTCGACGACGTTGTTGCGGGTGATCGCCACTCGTTCGCTGTCGGGGACGCCCTCGAACAGCTCGTCGAGCACACCTCGGGAGCACGGGAACGTCGAGTCGACGTGGGGATAGTCCGATCCCCACAGGAGCCGGTCGACGCCGATGAGGTGCCGGGTCGCGATCGCGGCCTTGTCGTCTTCGATGGTTGCGTAGAACTGGCGGTTCCAGACCTCATGGGGTGACTCGGCGGTCACGGGTTCACCGGCGAACCGGGCCTCTCTTTGCAACCCCTGGTCGATCCGGTCGAGCCAGTGGGCGATCCAGCCGGCGTTGAACTCGGCGACGACGAACGGCAGCTCTGGATGGCGTGCCGCCACCCCGCGACACATCAGCTCGACCAGCGTTCGCTGTACGGCGGCCGGGGTGTTCCCGTAGTCGAACACACCGTCGGGGTTGGCCGGGGCCGGGCGGTGCTCCTTTGGCAGGTAGGAGTTCGTTCCGACGTGCATGGCGAGCGGGAACTGCGCCTCCTCGGCCAGCGACCACAGCGGCTCGTAGATCGGGTCGTGGTAGGGCCGCCCAGCCGGCGACGTGCACGGAATCAGGCCTCCCCTATATCCCAGGGCAAGCACCCGCTCCAGCTCGGCCGCCGCTTCCTCCGGATGCTGCACCGGGATGGCGGCAAGACCGTAGAGCCGGCCGCCTCCGGCGACGGCGTAGTCGTGGAGCCAGTCGTTGTAGTTCCGCTGGCAGGCGACGGCTAGGTCCGGGTTCTCGAACGAGAACATGCCGAAGAAGCCGGGATAGAGGAACTCGGCGGCGATGCCGTCGATGTCCTGGTCGTCGCCCCGGAAGGCGCCATCGCGGATGCCGGGCCGCAGCCCGTCGTAGCCCTTGGCCAGCATCGCCTTTGCCAGGTCGTCGGTGAGGTCGTCGACCTGGGGCTTGTGAGCCGTCCGCCGATCGATCTCGACGCCGTCTCGGACTCGCATCCCGGCCCACCCCATTCGCTTGCGGATCCCCCGGCTGCCCTTGGCTGGGATCACGATCGCGTCGTCGACCGTCCCGGCGTTGACGACCCGGGGGGCATCGTCGCCGAACCGGTCGGCCAATCCGACGAACACGTCCTCGCTCTCAACCACATGTGAGTCGGCCGAAATCGGGATCATGGGGTCCTCCTGGGCGTACGGTCACCGCTCGGCTCCCATGATCCCCCGCCAGCGGGCGCGACGACAAAGGCCCGCGTCTACCCGGGGAGGGTCGTTGGCAGGCTCAGAGCTTGGAGATGATCTCCTCGGCGTGGGCCGCGGTCTTGGGTCGCTTGAACACGTGCTTGATCACACCCTCGGGATCGATCAGGAACGTGGTCCGCTGCAGCCCCTGGTAGGTCTTGCCGTAGTTCTTCTTCTCACCCCAGACGCCGTAGGCCTCGATGATCTCGCGGTCGGGGTCGGCGACCAGCGGGAACGGGAGCTCGTGCTTGGCGGCGAACCGCTCGTGGCTCGCGTTGTCGTCGGGGGATACGCCGATGACGGCGATGTCGTGCTGGGCGAGGAGCCCCAGGTTGTCCCGCAGGTTGCACGCCTGCTTGGTGCAACCGGGCGTTGCGTCCTTCGGGTAGAAGTAGAGGGCCACCGTCTTGCCCCGGTGGTCGGCGAGCGACACGGTCGTGCCGTCGAACGTGGTGGCGGTGAAGTCGGGGGCCTCCTGGCCGGCCTCCAACGGAGAGGGTGGTGCTGCCATGGCCCGAGGATAGGGGCCGGTCGGGGGCGGATCCCCTATGGGCGGCCGACGAAGAGGGGGCCATCCCCGAGGCTGGGGAACGGTGCGGGCCTGATCATTGGTCCATGTCAGTCGACAGCGTTGACCTCGGCGTCGCTCACCTCGAGCCCCAGGAGACCATCGGTCGGGGCGGGTTCAGTGTCGTGTACAAAGCGCTCGACACGAAGCTCAACCGGTACGTGGCGGTCAAGGTGCTGACCGCCGCCGTCGACCGCGCCGACCTGGACCGATTCGACCAGGAGTGTCAGATCCATGGTCCGCTGTCGAATCACCCGAACATCGTCACCATTCATGACGCCGGCTACACGCGGACCGGGAGCCCGTTCCTGGTCATGGAGTACCTCGATGGCGGCTCGCTCACCGACCACCTCGAGGCCAATGGCCCGATGCAGTGGCAGCAGGCCGTCGACTGGATGGCGCCGATCTGTGACGCCGTCGACACCGCCCACCGGATGGGCGTCTTGCATCGCGACATCAAGCCGGCCAACATCCTCATCTCACCGGACGGGCCCAAGCTGGCCGACTTCGGGATCGCCTGCGTCAGCGATGCCACGAGCCCGCAGTTCGCGGTCAGCTGGCATCACGCCCCGCCCGAGGCCGAGCTGAACCGCCGCGACGAGCGCTCCGATGTCTATTCGCTCGCATCGACCACGTTCCAGCTGCTCACCGGACATGCGCCGTTCTGGCGTCCGGGTGAGGACTCGCTGGCCGGGCTGCTCCACCGGATGGTCTCCGAGCCTGCACCCCGTCTGTCGCCCGCCGTGGCCCCGAGGTGGCTCGACGATCTCCTGCAGCGCGCGCTCGACAAGGATCCTGGGCGCCGGCCGGCGTCGGCCGCGGAGCTCCGGGACCTGCTGCTGGCTGGCCCGTCGGCGGATCCCGGTGCGGCACCGACCGTGCGCCACCTCCCGATCGTCGCCGCTGTCGACGCGACCGCGGTCCAGCCGGGTGTCGTTCCGCCGCCACACGAGCCGGCTTCCCTGGCCCCCGTTGCGACCCCAGGCCCTTCTATCGGCTCCGGTCCTTTGGCCCATGTCTCGACCAACACCGGTTCTATCGGCTCCGGTCCTTTGGCCCATGTCTCGACCAACACCGGTTCTATCGGCTCCGGTCCTTTG
>JAOTYQ010000614.1 GCA_029861725.1 Acidimicrobiia bacterium
CGGTCGCGTCGCGGAGCCGATCGCGCCAACGAGCCAGGGCGGGTTGCACGGCGAGGGCGGCCTGGACCAGGTCGTTCGGTCCCGGTCCGACCGGGCCGCCTAGCCGATCCCACGCCCGGAACACCTCGACGGTCGAGCACGCGAGCGGTGGGTGGAGAAGGGTCACCTCCCGCTCCTCGAATGGCAACGGATCGATGCACTCGCCTGCCCCGGTCACGCGAGCCCGGCCCCCGATCAGGCAGAACGCGACGTCGGACCCGAGCTCGACGACTTCGAGCGGGTCGCTGACGCCGGCCCATCGGAGGATGGCGGCGGCATCGGCCGAACCGCCGCCGAGCCCGGCCTTGGAGGGGATTCGCTTGACCAGCTTCACCTGGGCTTGGCGGCCGACGTGATCGAGGGCACGATGCACGAGGTTCTCGGGGCCGGCGGGCACGTCGACGCTGGCCCCGATCAGCTCGATGCTCGTCGGTTGCCTCTCGGTGACCTCGACGTCGTCGCACAGGTCGAGGGTCACCATCTCGGCGTCGATCTCGTGGAAGCCGTTCGGGAGGGTGTCGGTGATCCGCAGGCTGAGCGTTAGCTTGGCCGGCGCCTTGAGCAACACGGTGACAGCGTCGACACCCGTGGCCCGCTGGTCGTCGCCCGCGCTCACCCGATCAGCCTAGCGACGGCGCACCACCCATCGAGGTCGAGCTCCTCCGCTCGGGCCGTCGGAGGGATGCCGAGCGCCTCGAGCTGTTCCTCGGTCACGTAGTCGGCGAGCGAGCGGCGGATCATCTTCCGGCGGCGGCCGAAACCGGCCCTGACGACGGTCGTGAGCTGCTCGTAGGACACGCCGGCCCGGATCTCGGAAGCCTCGTGGCGCTCGATGGCGACGAGCACCGATTCGACCTTTGGCCGGGGCAAGAACAGATCGGGGCCGACCGCGCCCACGATCCGGCTCGTCGCCCAGTAGGCGGTCAGCACCGACGGGATGCCGTAGATCCGGGAGCCGGGCTCGGCCACGAGCCGCTCCCCTGCCTCCCGCTGCACCATCACCAACCATCGAGCCAGCTCGGGCCTGGTGGCCAACAGATCGAGGATCAGGGGGGTGGCGATGTTGTACGGCAGGTTGGCCACAACGTGCCACCGCGCTCCTCGGAGCCGCTGCTCCCACTCGAACGTCCTGGCGTCGGCGTGGTGCACCTCCACCCCGAGCCCGTCGACGGTCTCTGCGAGTGCCGCGAGGAGGTGGCGGTCGACCTCGAGGGCCACGACCTCGGCTCCGGTGGCGGCGAGGCCGACGGTCAGCGAGCCGAGTCCGGCCCCGATCTCGATCACCCGGTCCCCGGGTCCGACCCCGGCGAGCCGACCGATCTTGTCGACGGTGTTCGGGTCGCAGAGGAAGTTCTGCCCGAGGGCCCGGCTGGGAGCGAGCCCGTGTCGTTCGAGGAGATCGCGGACCCGGCGCCTGGTCAGGTAGCGACTGCGGTCGATCGTGCCCACCGGTTGCTCACAGCTGGTAGAGGGCGACCGCATTGGCCGTGGTCGCGGCGGCCACGTGGTCGCTGGGGTCGCCTCGTAGCTCGGCGAGGAACTCGCCGACGATGGCCACGTTGGCCGGCCGGTTCGGCTTGCCCCGGAGCGGAACCGGGGCGAGGAACGGCGAGTCGGTCTCCACCATGAGCCGGTCGAGCGGGGTGCGCTCGGCCGCCGCTCTGAGATCCCCGGCCGAGCCGAAGGTCACGATCCCGCTGAACGAGAGCGACGCCCCCCGCTCCAGGCACGCGTCGGCTTCGTCCGGGCCTCCGGTGAAGCAGTGGAACACGGTGCGAGCGGGGACGCCTTCGGCATCGAGGATGGCGAAGGTGTCGTCCCACGCCTCCCGGGTGTGGATCACCAGTGCGAGGTCGCGCTCGTTGGCCAGGCCGATCTGGTAACGGAACACGTCGGCTTGGATCGGGCGGGGCGACCGGTCGTAGTGGTAGTCGAGGCCCGATTCGCCGACGGCGACCACCGCGGGCCGATCGAGGAGCTCGGCGAGGCCCTCGACCCCGCCGGAGGCGTCGTGAGGATGGACACCGGCCGTTGCCCACACCGAGGCGAACCCCGAGGCGAGATCAGCGGCCCGGGCGGAGTCGTCGACGGTGCAGCCAACCGTCAGCAACCGATCGACACCGGCGGCCGCGGCGTCGGCGACCGCGTCGGCCGGGTCGGTCTTCATCGTGGTCAGGTGGCAGTGGTTGTCGAACCACACAGCACTCTCGCTACTCGACCACGACCCGGGGGAACAGCGGTGCCCCCCGCTCCAGGACGGCGCCCCCGGGATAGCCGCCCCAGCCGACGTCGTGCGGCACCCGCTGGTCGGTCGGATCACCATCGAGGCCGATCGCTCGCCACAGCGCCGACGATGCACGGGTGAGGGCGGGGCTGGCGAGGATGGCGGTGATCCGGAGCACCTCGAGGGCGTCACCGAGTATCCGGGCCACCTCGGGCGATCCTGCCTCCATCTTCCACGGCTCGTGCTGCTCGAGGTAGGCGTTGGTCTCCCGGACCAGGCCCCAGGTGGCGTCGAGGGCGGCCGAGGGCTGGAAGCGGTCCCAGCTGTCGATCGTGTCGGTGAGGGCCCTGGCGGCCACTTCGGCCAAGGGGCTGTCGGGATCGGGGGCGGGTGCGACGCCGTCGCACTTCTTGCCGACGACCGTCACGACCCGCGACAGGAGGTTGCCGAGGTTGTTGGCGAGATCGGTGTTGTAGCGGATGACCATGCCCTCGTAGCTGAAATCGCTGTCGGGCCCGAAGGACACGTCGCGCAGGAAGTGGTACCGGAACCCGTCGACGCCGAAGTCGGCGGTGAGGTCGGCGGGGGCGATCTGGGTGAGGCCGGTCTTCGACAATTTCTTGCCGCCGAGCATGAGGAAGCCGTGGACGTTGACCTCGTGCGGTGGCTGCAGGCCCGCTGCGATCAACATGGCCGGCCAGTACACACAGTGGAAGCGGAGGATGTCCTTGCCGATCACGTGATGCACCACGGGCCACCACCGGTTGAACTCGGCATCGTCGGTGCCGAAGCCGGCGGCGGTGGCGTAGTTGATCAACGCGTCGTACCACACGTAGAAGACGTGATCGGGATCCCAGGGGACCTGGACCCCCCAGGAGATCGACGTGCGGGTGATCGAGATGTCTTCCAGGCCCTGCTTGACGATGCCGAGTGCCTCGTTGCGCTTGCCGTCGGGCTTGACCGCGCCGCTGGTGAGCCAGTCGGTCAGCTCGTTCTCGAGGGCCGAGAGCTTGAAGAAGTAGTTGTCCTCTTCGAGCCACTCGACCGGGCGCTCGTGGATCGGGCAGGTGTTGTCCGGTCCGAGGTCATCTTCGTTGTAGTAGGCCTCACAGCCGACGCAGTAGTAACCGGCGTAGGTGCTCTCGTAGATGTAGCCGTTGTCCCTCACCCTGGTGAGGAGCTCCTGGGTTGCCCGGTGGTGACGCTCCTCGGTCGTGCGGATGAACTGGTCGGGGGCGACGTCGAGCAGCTCCCAGGCGTCGCGGAAGCGCTGGCTCGTCGCATCGGCGTGGGCCAGCGGGCTGAGGCCGTTGGCCTCGGCCGCACGTTGGACCTTGAGGCCGTGCTCGTCGGTTCCGGTGAGGAAGAAGGTCTCGTCGCCGAGGAGCCGGTGCCAGCGGGCGATGGCGTCGGCCGTGACGGTCGTGTAGGCGTGCCCGATGTGGGGCGCGTCGTTCACGTAGTAGATCGGCGTCGTGACGTAGAAGCGGCCCATCGATTTCAGGCTACCA
>JAOTYQ010000092.1 GCA_029861725.1 Acidimicrobiia bacterium
AGCAGGCTGGCCACCTGACCGAGAGCCAACACCAGGACATCTTCCGCGACAACGCGGCCAGACTCTTCAACCTGCCCGCCGGCGAGCGCTCCTGGCGGATGGAGACGGCTGCAGCCTGAAGGATGGATGGCCTGTAGTTGCCACTACAATCAGGGGCCCATGGGTCACAAACACTCCAGGGAACAGATCCTCCAGGAAGCGCTGGCGGCCGCCCTCGAGGATGGACTCAGCCAACTCACCTTTGGACGGCTGGCGAAGCGTCTCGGGATCAGCGACCGGATCGTCGTCTACTACTTCCCAACCAAGGACGAATTGATCAGCGACGTCGTGATGACGATGGGGCTGGAACTGCAGCAGACCCTCGGCCGCGCGTTCTCATCCCCGGCCGGCGACCATGTCGAGCTCGCCCGGGCAGCCTGGCCAGTGCTGGCCCGACCGGCTGTCGACCCGATCTTTGCGCTGTTCTTCGAAGCCAACGGGCTGGCGGCGGCCGGGCGAGAGCCATTCCGAACGCTGGTGCCCCACCTGATCGAGGCGTGGATTGAGTGGGTCTCGACATTCCTCGACGGAACACCCAAGCAGCGTCGTAGCGAAGCCGAGGCCGCAATCGCCCTCATCGACGGCCTGCTCCTCCTCCGCCAACTGGCAGGCCCCGCGGCCGCCAACCGAGCTGCTCGCACACTCGGAGTCCACGACCCGGTGGGCGGGCCCGCTACGGGCGGTAGGTGAACGACGCCTGGCCAAGCGGTCGGGCATCGGCGACGAGGCTGGCCCAGTCACACAGCAACGGGCGGGTGTCGCGAGGGTCGATGATGTCGTGCATGGCGAACGTCTCGGCCGACAGGAACGGACTCGACATCCGGTCGAGGCGCTGGCGGATCTCCGCGATTCTTGCCTCGACCGCGTCACCGTCGAGCTCGGCTAGCTCGGCCTTGTAGGCGACCTCGATCCCACCCTGGACGGGGAGGCTCCCCCACCGGCCCGAGGGCCACGAGTAGCGGAAGTGGGTGGAGCCGGGCTTGCGGTTGGCGGCCCCGGCGACGCCGAACGCCTTCCGGATCACGACCGAGGCGAACGGCGTGGTGAGCTGGCCGAGGGCGATCAGGGCCCGTGAGCCGTGGCGGATGGTCGCCTCGTCCTCGGCTTTCTTCCCGATGAGGAAGCCCGGGCAGTCCTCGAGGTGGACCACCGGGAGATGAAAGGTCGAGGCCAGGTCGAGTAGGCGGATGAGCTTCTGGCAGCCGTCCGCGGTCCAACCACCGCCGTAGATGGCCGGGTCCTCGGCGAAGATGGCGATCGGCCAGCCGTCGAGTCGGGCCAATCCGCCGATGATCGAGCGGCCCCAGTTCCTCCCGATCTCGAAGAACGACGAGCCGTCGCCCTCGGTGTCGACGACCGCTTCGACGATCTGTCGCATGTCGTAGATCCGTCGCTCGTTGCGGGGCACGATCGAGGCCAGCGAGTCCTCCCGCCGTTGCGGATCGTCACCGACCTCAGCCCGGGCCGGGAGCTCGTGGATGTTGCGGGGTAGGTAGGAGAGGAACCGGCGGGCCATGGCGAAGGCCTCTTCTTCGGTTTCGGCAGCGTCGTCGATGGCACCGTTGCCGGTGTGGACCCGGGCGTGGCCGAGCTCCTCCTTCGTCACGGCTGGCTGGCCGGCCTGCTCGACGAGGGCCGGGCCGGCGATCATCATCTGGGCGGTCTCGGCGACGATGACCGAGTAGTGGCTCATCGCCACCCTGGCCGCGCCGATCCCAGCCACGGAGCCGAGGGCCAACGAGACCGACGGAGCGGTCGCGAGGTGGGCGGCGATCACGTCCATGCCCGTGGCCTGGGGGATCAGGGGTCGGCGCGCCTTCTCCATCGACTTGACCGAGCCGCCCCCGCCCATACCGTCGACGAGGCGGACGTGGGGCAGGCCGAGCTCGAGGGCGATGCTCTCGCTGAACCCGCGCTTGGCCCCGATGCTGAGCTCCGACGAGCCGCCCCGAACGGTGAAGTCGTCGCCGGACAGGACGACCGGTCGGCCGTCGACCTTGGCCACTCCGACGAGGAAGTTGGCGGGCGTGAACGAGGTCATGGCGCCGTTCTCGTCGTAGGTGGCGGCCCCGGCGGTGGCGCCGACCTCCTGGAACGAGCCGAAGTCGGCGAAGGCGTCGAACCGCTCGCGGATCGTGAGCTTGCCGAACTCGTGCTGCCGGGCCACCCGCTCGGATCCGCCCATCTCCACCGCCAGCGCCTTGCGGTGGGCGAGCTCGTCGATCTCGGACTGCCAGACGTGGTCGGTCATGGGACGAGCATCCCAGCCGAGCCTCCGACGCCGCCACACGACTTGCCGAATTCGTGAGCCATCGGGATCAGGTGGTCGAGTTGACGTACTTGTAGCCGACACCCCGGATCGTGACGATCCGTGTGGGGTCCGAGGGCTCGGTCTCGACCTTGGCTCTGAGCCGTTTCACGTGCCCCGAGCTGAACCAACCCGACCCTGCATCAGGAACTGGAGCAACTCGAACTCCTTCGGCGGGAGCTGGACGCGACACCGCCGGGGCTGCTGGGATCGACGGAGCACCGCTCGCATTCGGGCTACCAGCTCGCGCATGCGGTACGGCTTCGTGACGTAGTCGTCGGCGCCGACCTCCAAGCCGACCACCGTGTCGAGCTCTGCCGACTTCGCAGTGGCCATGATGATCGGCACCTGGGAGCGGGTTCGGATCTCCCTGCACACGTCGATCCCCGACAGGCGGGGCAGCATCAGGTCGAGGAGCACGGGGTCGGGTTTGACCTCTCCGAAGCGCTCGAGAGCCTCGGCCCCGTCTCTGGGGCCGTGGCGAGTGCGACGTTGCGATCGGCGTGAGCGTCGACCGACAGGCGTAGCAGCCGGTTTGCCTCGGACCCCATCGAGGAGAGCAAGCCGCGGATATCGGGGTCGACCGTGACCCGAGCATCCGGCGCGAGGGCTTGGCCACGTTCGTCATGAGATCGGCCGAGCGCTCGAGCTCCTGGACGAGGCGCATCCCGGTGACGATCTGCCGCAGCTCGCCGGCCTTCGGCCCATGGCGGGCGAGGATCGACAGGCAGCGATCCTCGATCCGGACCGACAGTTTGCGGCGCCGACCTGCTTGTCCCGGGGCGGGCAGCGACGACGGCGCGGCGGTCACCACGTCACCTCGTAGGCGAGGTAGGACGGATCTCCCGTCACGAGGTAGCGAAGGCGGCTCGCCATGATCTCCGTGTGATCGCCGATTCGGTCGAACGACCGCCCGACGCCCATCGCCGCTAGGGCGACGCGAACCGCATCGTCCCCGCTGAGCGCCATGAGACGGCTCACCAGCGGGTCGGCAAAGGCGATGAGGGGGTCGATGTCGTCCAGTTCTGCGAGCGGCTCGAGCGATGCCGCCGACCATCCTCGTTGCACGGCGAGGAACCGCCCGGCCACGTTGTCGGCCAGGGCTCGCAGCACCTCGAAGACCTCCGGATGGCAGGCGACGAGGGGTATGTCGTCGACCGCCTTGGCTACCCTGAGCGCCAGATCGCCGATGCGCTCCAGTTCGTGCAGGACCCGTATGACCGACACGATGAGCCGCAGGTCGGAGGCCACGGGCGCCTCCCGAGCGAGCATCGTGTAGCACTGCTCCAGCAGTGACACGTGCATCTCGTCGATCGCATCGTCGGCTTCGACCAGCTGGGCCGCGATCTCGGGGTTGGGCTCGTCGAGGATCCGCCTGGCCCCGGTGACCGAGTCGGCGACGAGCAAGGCCATGACCTCCACCTGCAGTCGGAGGCTCTCGAGATCGTCACTGAAACCAAGTCGGGCTGGCATGTCTGGTGCGCTGTGTGTTCAGCCGAACCGGCCGGTTACGTAGCTCTCCGTGCGCTCGTCGGTCGGGTTGGAGAAGATCCTGTCGGTCCGGTCGTACTCGACCAGCAGTCCCGTCCGACGATCGGAGTCCGAGTCGAGCTCGGCGGTGAAGAAGGCTGTTCGATCCGACACCCGGGCCGCCTGCTGCATGTTGTGGGTCACGATCACGATCGTGTACTCCGTCTTGATCTCGTGCATCAGATCCTCGATGTAGCCCGTGGCGATCGGATCGAGCGCCGAACACGGCTCATCCATCAACAGGACATCGGGATTCGTTGCCACCGCCCGAGCGATGCACAACCGCTGCTGCTGGCCGCCAGACAGCCCGAGCGCCGAGTCGGCCAACCGGTCCTTCACCTCGTCCCACAACGCCGCCTTCTGTAGCGAGGACTCCACGATCGAATCGAACTCCCCCTTCGACACCCCCGCGATCCGCGGTCCGTACACGATGTTCTCGTAGATCGACTTGGGGAACGGGTTCGGCTTCTGGAACACCATCCCGATCCGGCGCCGGACCTCGACCGGATCAACCCGCTCGTCATACAGGTCAACGCCGTGATAGGCGACCCGGCCTTCGACCCGGGCCCCCGGGATCAGATCGTTCATCCGGTTCAGCGCCCGCAACACCGTCGACTTCCCACACCCTGACGGACCGATGATCGCCGTGATCTCGTTCTCCCCGACCGCCAGATTCACGTCCCGAACCGCCCAGAACTCGCCGTAGTAGACCGCCAGCTCCTGGATGTCCAGAACTGTGGGTGACTCGACGACGTCGGCCGACTCCGGCGCTGCGTCCGTCGCCACGCCGGCGAGGGATCTGGTTGCCACGGGTTGCACGGCCGGTTCCATTTGGCTACTCAACTCCTCGGGCTTCGCGTCCGCCGGTTGCGGTTCGGGAGAATCTGGTGCCTGCTGCTCAACGGGGTCATTCGTCAGGCGTCGCGCTTCTTCTCGAACCGGTTGCGGAGCAGGATGGCGGCGCTGTTCAACAGGACGACGAACAGGATCAGGACCACGATGGCGGCCGCCGCACCATCGACCTTGAAGCCGTCCTGGGGCTGGCGAGCCCACGTCGTGATGATGATCGGCATCGCCGTGAACCGCTCCCGCACTTGGCTCACGTCCCACCAGGCCGGGATGTTCGTGAGGAACCCGGTCGTCGTCCCCACCAGGATCAACGGTGCCGCCTCACCCGCCGCCCGAGCGATCGACAGGAGGGTCCCGGTCAAGATGCCCGGAGCTGCGTACGGCAGCACGTGATCCTTGATCACCTCCCACTGGGTCGCCCCGACCCCGTAGCCGGCCTCCTTCAGCGGCTGGGGCACGGCCCGGATCGACTCGGCCGTTGTGATGATCACGACCGGCAGCACGAGGGCCGACAGGGTCAAGCCGGCGGCGAGCGGGGTGCTCCCACCGGTGATCGCGCCGATGCCGACGCCCTTGACGAAGATCGTGAGCCCGAGGATGCCGTAGACCACCGACGGCACCCCTGCCAGGTTGCGGATGTTGATGTCGATGAAGTTGGTCAGCCGGTTGCTCGGGGCGTACTCCTCGAGATAGATCGCCGCCCCCACCCCAAGAGGGAACGCGACGACGGCGACGATCAGGCACAGGTAGAACGTGCCTCGAAGACCTTGGGCGATGCCCGAGATCTCTGGCTGGGAGCCGAGGCCGGTCGTGAGGAAGTCGCCGAAGCGAGTGGTGAGAACGGGCCAGCCATCGACCAGCACCTGCGACACGAGCACGACCAGCACGAGCAGGGAGACGAGGAGCGAGAGGAACAGCGACAGTCGGAACAACGTTCCGCCGACGTCGACCTTCTTCTTCAGCCCGGCGAGGATGTCGCCGGTGGCGGCGCCGGAGCCGGCGGTGGGGATGGAGGGGGCGGCCATGGCTGGTTCTCCCGTGCTCAGTACTCTTGGCGGAACCGGCGAACGAACCGATCGGCGATCAGGTTCAACACCAACGTCATCGCGAACAACAACAACCCCACGAAGAACAGGCTCTGAAACGCCGGGCCCTCACCGGCCACGTTGTCGGTCCCCGAGGCCACCGACGCCATCGCCGCCGTCATCGTCAGACCTGGTTCCAACGGATCGAAGCTCCGCAATGCACTGTCGGCGGCTCCGCCGGCGATGAACACCACCATCGTCTCCCCGATCGCTCGGGACACCGCCACGATGAACGCCGCCGTCAACCCCGACAGCGCTGCCGGCAAGACCACCCGCATCGTCGTCGAGATCTTCCGGGCCCCCAACCCCGATGACGCCTCCCGCAATGAACGCGGGACCGCAGCCAGGGCATCCTCGGAGATCGATGCGATCAACGGGATCGTCAAAAACCCGACCCCGATCCCGGCCGCCGCCAGGTTGGCTGGCGCCGCCCCCGAGAAGAGGTTCGAGACGATGTTCGGAGCGATGAACCGCAAGGCGAAGTACCCGAGCACCACCGACGGGATCCCCGCCAGGATCTCGAGGATCGGCTTCAAGACTCGCCGGGCCCGGGGATTAGCGTACTCCGACAGGTAGATCGCCGCCGCAAGGCCGAGCGGGGTGGCAACAAGCATGGCGATCGCCGTCACCGAGAAGGTGGCGACGAGGATGGTCGGGAGGTCGAAGATGTTCCGACGGGGGAACCACCCGAGCTGGCCCCAGGTCGTCGACCAGTCGACCTCACGCATGAAGCTCAGCGCCTCGAACAGGAGCGCGTAGACGATCAGCACACTGATCAGGATCGACAGTGCGGCGGCGCTGAAGACCGTTCCTCGGACGATCGCCTCTCTCCGGTGCCGCTTCGGGCTGCCCTGGAGCTCCGACACGTCCCAGGCCTGGGCTGCGGTCATGGGTGCTGGTCTCCCTTGTTGCTCACGATGTGTTCGTTTCTGATCGAGCTGGGTGGCCGAGGTTCGATGGGACCCCGGCGGGGCGGCTCGGGAACCGCTCCGCCGGGGCTCGTCTCACGGCCGGACCGTCAGCGGCCGTCCCAGGCGCCGCGGGTGGCGCCCTTGGCGTCGTCGGTCAGCGCAACATAGCCGACGTTGGACGCGGCCTCGTCGAGACCGAAGCCCATGTAGTGATCGACGAAGTCGACCAAGGCCGGGTTCTCGGCGGCCTTGTCGCTGTTCACGTAGATGAACAGATCCCGCGCGATCGGGTACTCATTCGACGCGATCGTCTCGGGCGTCGGGATGACGCAGTCACCTCCGGGAGCCTCCGAGATCGGCAGGAGATTCACCCCCGACGCCTCAGCGGCGAACGCAAACCCGACCCAGCCGAAGCTCGTCGGATTCGACGCGATCGTCTCGATGATCACATTGTCATCAGCCGCCGACGAGTAGTCCGGGCGGGTCGTTGCATCCTGACCCCGCTCACCAGCGATGTCCTCCAACGCGATCTCGATGAACGAATCGTAGGTTCCCGACTCGGTGCCCGGAGCCAAGATCACCAGCTCCGCGTCCGGCAACGCGCCGTCCGACCCCAACTCCGATGCGATCGCATTGGCATCCGACCAGTTCCCGAACCCGGTCGACTCCGGACCGACCAAGGCGTAGAGGTCGGGGAACGACAGGCACTCCACCGCCGTGTTCTCGGCGCTGGTCATCACCGCGATCCCGTCGACACCGACCTTCAGCTCCACGTAGTTGATGCCGTTCGACGCGCAGTTCTCGGCCTCTTCGTCCTTGATCTGGCGGGAGGCATCGGAGATGTCGGTCTCGCCGGCACAGAACGCCTTGAAGCCGTCACCGGTACCGGGACCGGTTACCGAGACGTTGACGTCCGGCTGCAGCCCCCTGTAGTTCTCGGCCACCGCGACCGAGATCGGCTCCACGGTCGACGAGCCCGAGATCACGATCGCCCCGCCGAGACCTTCGCCGGCGTCGGTCGCCTCGTCGGACGAGTCGTCGTCGCCACAAGCGGCGGCCAGCAGCGTGAACGCAAAGAGCAGACCAAGGGCTCTCAGCAGAGATTTGCGAGTCAAAGGGATTGTCTCCTCGTGGTCATCGGGCCGGTGCCCGATCTCTTGTCGCCGTCACGGTAGAGAGGTCGGGTAACGGGCAACCCGAGCGAAGGCGAACGGAAGTTGAACAACGCCCCAACATTTCGGTATCGACCTGGGCCTGCGATGCGCCGACGGGCGGCGATTGGCCAACGGTCGCATCCACCGCGCCGAGGGTCTCCACCGGACGACCACCGAGGGAGGCGAAGCGCTGCGCAGCTTGGGTATCGGGTGCGTCATCGATCTCCGTACTTCGAGCGAGGTCGAGACCGAGGGCCGGTTCGAGCACCCCGGCGTCAGGAACCGGACCGGGGTGCTGACGGCGCTCCTCCTGACCGGTCTCATGCCCCCGGAGAATCGACCGGACGGTCAGACCGACCGGGAGCCCTGCTGCGAGCCGATCACCGCGAGGATCGCCGCCGCGGCCTGCTCCACGGTGCCGACGTCGGCGGCGGCGATGCTCAGCCGAACGCCCGGCGCGGCGGCCGAACGGAAGCGGGCCCCGCTGCGGACGGCGAAGCCGAGTCGTTGCATGCCGGCGACGACGGACCCTTCGTCGTCGACCGGGAGCCACAGATTCAGGCCGGATCGTCCGACGACGTCGTGCCCCCCGGCCCGGAGCACGTCGACCGCGGCCGCCCGGCGGTGGGCGTAGACGGTCGACGCTCGCTCGAGCACGCTGTCGAGCTCGGGATCGGCTAGCAGGTGGGCAACGATCCGCTGCAGGAGATGCGACACCCATCCCGCACCGAGCGTCTGGCGGCCCGCGACCCGTTGCACGGTCCTCGAATCGCCTACCAGAGCCGCGAGACGCAGATCGGGTCCGAGCGACTTGGCCACGGATCGGACCGTCGCCCAGGGGCGATCCGCGTCGGCGACGAGTGACCGGTACGGCCGACCGGCAACCCGACCGGCATGGTCATCCTCGATGACCACCACGTGGGGCGCCTCGGCGAGCAAGGAGCGCAACTCGGCGGCCCGCCCCTCGTCGAGCGCGGCTCCGGTCGGGTTCTGAGCACGCGGGGTCACGATGAGGGCAGCGACCCCTCGGCCGACCGCGGCGTCCACCGCTTCGGGCCGCGGACCGAAGGCATCGACGGCCACCGGGACCGCCCGAAACGACATCGCACCGACCAGCTCGGTCACGGACGGGTAGCCGGGATCCTCGACCCCGACCCGATCCCCCGGTCGGAGGTGGGCTGCAAGCGTTCGCTCGATGCCATCGAGGGCTCCGCCCACGACGCACAGGTTCCCTGCATCGACGCCGTCGCGCTCGAGGTCGGCCCTCAGCAGGTCGCCGAGAACGGCATCGACGGCCGGCTCGCCGTAGGTGGCGTGGCGGGACGAGATCGCCGCAAGGGCAGGGGCGAGGGCGGGGAGCAGATCGGGATCCGGAACACCGCTGGCCAGATCGACGAGCTCGGGAGGGACCTGCTCATCGGCGGGCAGCGCTATCGGTGGCCGGGTGGCGACGAACGTCCCTCGCCGCCCCTCGCCGATCACGAAGCCCCGCTCGCCGAGCGTGCGGTAGGCGGCGGCGACCGTGTTCGGCGCGAGACCGAGCGTGGCTGCCACGGCCCGCACGGGATCGAGGCGGTCGCCGGGTCGGAGCTCGCCGGCGGCGATCCTGGCCTCGATGAGGGCTGCGAGCTGACCGGCGCCGCCGGGCTTGTCCCGGGCTCGGAGAGCTCGCCCATGATCTCGTTTGCCAACGTCGGTCCCCGGCACTACCGTCCTCTCGATCGAGGATTATGATCTGGTACAGAGTCTTCTTTGTAGCAGAACAAATACGTAACAGAACAGATGTGTAGCAGAACAGACAGGTCGCAGAACATATTCTCCAGGCCAAGATCTGAAGACTCAGCGAGGAGGAGCCAGCCATGCCGGCCACGGAATCCGCGACCAGCGCCGTCACCAGCCACCCACCGGCCCCCAGTGCCGAGGCCATCACCCACTTCGCTTCCCTGCTGGCCTTCGAGACCGACTGCGCGGACGTGCATCAGGCCCTCGACACGGGGGCTGCCGATTTCGTGCTGCTCGACGTGCGATCCCCGGACGCGTACGAGGCCGCCCACATCGACGGTGCCGTGAACCTGCCCTACGGTCGGATCGTCGAGCGGAACCTGGCCGGGTATCCCACCGACACGGTCTTCGTCACGTACTGCAACGGCCCCCACTGCAACGCAGCCGACAAGGCGGCCCTGCGCCTGGCCGAGCTCGGTCGGCCGGTGAAGAAGATGATCGGGGGGATGACCGGCTGGCTCGACGAGGGCTACTCGCTCGTCGAGTCGGTCTCGGATCGGGGGATCGAGCACCGATGACGACCGAAGACCTCCGGACCGAGCGAACCACGGTCAGGCGCATGGCGGAGCGGGCTGCTTACGACGCCGCCACGGTGTATGCGATCCTCGACGAAGCCTACCTGTGCCACGTCGGCGTGATCGTCGACGATCTCCCGATCGTCATCCCCACGTTGCATGCCCGGATCGGCGACGACCTCATCCTTCACGGCTCACCAGCCTCGCGGATGCTGCGAACGGCGAAGACGCAGGAGATCTCGGTGACGGTCACGCTGGTCGACGGGTTCGTTCTCGCCCGGTCGGCGTTGCACCACTCGATGAACTACCGATCGGTGATGGTCGTCGGTCGACCCGAGGTCGTTCCCGACCACGAAAAAGCGGCGACCCTCGACGCACTCGTCGAGCAGCTCACCCCGGGACGCATCCCCTACCTGCGGCCGATGACCGACAAGGAGGCCCGTGGCACCACGGTCCTACGGCTCCCGTTGACCGAGGCTTCGGCCAAGATCCGAACCGGTCCCCCGGGCGACGAGCCCGAGGACTACGAGCTCCCGATCTGGGCCGGCGTGGTCCCGGTCACCGAGTCCTACGGCGCCCCCGAGACCGACCCGGCGATGCGGATGGACGTCGAGGTGCCCGACCACGTCACGTCGTTCCGGTCATCCGCGCCGTGACCGCGGCGACGCTCAGCCCGGGGTGACCTCGATCTCGATGCGGCGGTTCTGGGCTCGACCTGCGGCCGTGTCGTTGGCCGCGATCGGATCGGTCGACCCGGCGCCTTCTATCGTCAGGGCCTCCTCGGCCACCCCGGCCGCGATGAGGGCATCGCGCACGGCGGCGGCCCGCCGGAGGGAGAGCTCCAGGTTGTAGACGTCGGTCCCGCTGCTGTCGGTGTGACCGACCACCGTCATCGACCAGGCCGGGCGAGCGGTGAAGATCGTGGCCAGGTCGGTGAGCACCGTGCTCTCGGGATCGACGAGTTGATCGGAGTCGAAGTCGAAGAAGATCGCGTCGTCGACCACGATGTTCCCCGACGGCCTCGGCGAGCCGGGCACGATCGTCAGCTCGTTCACCAGTTCGGTCGAGCCCAAGTCGATGTCGACGAACGTCTCCACCAACTTGTCGATCGTGACCTGATCCGGCACCTCGCCGCTCAAGACCAGTCGCCCTGCCTCGATCTTGGTCACCGCTCCGCCCCGCTCGGACTCGGCATCGGTCGAGCTGCTGGCGGCGGAGGCGCCCGGTACCTCCTTGCCCAGCTGAGCCCGGATGGTGGTGACGTCGTCGGCGTCGTGGAACTCCACGTAGTGGCCGGACAGATCGCCCAGGATGGCGGCGGTGCCAGCCGGGCTGTTCTCGACGCAACCGGACGGGTTCCCCTCGAGCTCACCGAAGTCGACGACGATCCCACCCTTCACTCCGACCGGACCGACATGAATGTGGCCGTCGTAGGGACCGGCGACGCCGTCAGCTTCGAAGACGAAGCAGATCTCGCCGGTGACCGGATCGAACCGCAACTCAGCCGCTCCGGTTCCGTCGGTGCGGTCGAGGGGATCGGCCAGCGGGACGGCAACGACCTGCTGGCCGATCGGGACGCTGAGCGATGCTCCGTCGCGATCGCCATCGGCCGCTGCCTCCGTCGCGCTGGTGTCGGTGTCGGCCAACGACGTCTCGGAGAGCGAGGTGGTCACGTCGACGCTCGGCGAGCTGCCTTCGTCGGCGACGACGTCGGCCCCGTCGCCGGCTCCCGACAGGAGGCTGAACAAGGCGAACCCGGCCAGGGCGATGGCGATGGCCAGCCCGGTGAAGACCAGCACCGGCGCAGGCTCGATCCGCCGACCCGATCGTCGCTCGCGCTCGGGTCGCGGCCCCCGAGCCGGCGGGACCCGCTCCACCCGGCCGGTCCGCGGGTCGCTCTCGAACGAAACGGCGGTGGAAGACCGCAGCCAAGGGCTGGCGGACCCGGGCGTCGAGCGGCCGGGAGACCGGCCATTGGGGGGGCCTGCCGGCAACGAACCGAGCCCGGTGGCCGGATCGTCACCACCAGAGGCGTCGCCGTCTGCCCCTCGGCTCCGGCCCCGGGCCGGAGCGACGGCTCGGCGCCGGTCGTCGGTCGAGTCACGAGCCTCGGGCGGCGGATAGGCGACCGAACCGTGAGCCTGTCCTACCGGCGACGGCGCGCCGATCGACCGCTCCGTCTCGGACATCCACGGTTCCCAACCGCCGACCACCAGCTGACGACGCTCGCTCGCGAGCTCATCGGTCAGCGCCTCGCCGCCGATCGAGCTCCGGTGCCGGACCGCCAGGTGGGCGAGGACCGCAGCCGACGTCATCCGGAGGAGCCCATCGGCCGCCGAAGACGACACGGCCGCCCTGGTCGCGATCCTCTCGGTGATGTCGTCCCGGGGTTGACCGAGCACCAGATCCAGCACCTCGGCGCCGAAGTGGCGGAGCTCGATGTCGGCGACCAGCGACGGGTAGTCGGCCGCGGCGCTCGGTTCGACCGCATCGAGCCGCTCGAGCAGCCAGGCGCCGCGGGCGGGAGTCTCGACCCAGCGCGCGAGGTTGGCGAGTACGACGGGGAGCGAGAGCACCACGCCGACCCTGGCCGGCTCCGTAGCCTCGACGCCGACCTCACGGGCCAGCTCATCGATCACCTGCCGACGCCCCAAGAACAGGACTACATCTTCGAAAACACTCACATCCGACTCCGCCTCCGACCAGAGTAGACGGCGACGGGTGGGCCACGAAACCCTCTTGCGAGGGCTCCCTTGCCCACGTCGGCCCGCCGATCACCAATCCGGTGGCCGAGTGAGGGCGGGCGACGTCACCGCCCGGGCAGTGTCCCGCCGTCGACCGTATAGCTCTGACCGCTGATCCATGCTCCCTGGTCACTGCAGAGATAGACCACCTGATGGGCAACGTCGTCGCCAGTGCCGGCCCGGCCGAGCGGAATCCGGGTCGCCACCAGCTCGTCCCACCCCTCGCCTCTCCCGAGGTCGTCCATCCGGAACGTGTCGATGATGCCGGGACAGATCGCGTTGACCCGGATGCCGGCGGCTCCCACCTCACCCGACATCGAGGCCGTCAGGGCCTGGATGCCGGCCTTGGAGCTGGCGTAGGCCGCTGTGTTCGGCGCCAGCGCCTTTCCGGCGATCGACGAGATGTTGACGATCGATCCGCCGTCGCCCTGCTCCATCATCCGGCGGGCGAAGTACTTCGACATGAGGAAGGTGCCGTTCAGGTTGATGTTGATCACCTTGAGCCACTCGTCGACGTCGAGATCGACCACCGGCACGCGGTCGGCCCCCTTGGCCGCGCCCGCATTGTTGACGACGATGTCGACCCGCCCGAGCTCGGCGACGGTGACCGCCACCAGCTCCTGAACCGCAACGGCGTCAGCGACGTCGCTGACGACGGGAAGCGCCTTGCGACCTTCGGCCCGGACCTCGTCAGCGACCGACTCGATGTCGCGCCAACCCACCGCTTTCTCGTCGTCGGGGTAGTCGGCTGGATCCCGGCCCGTTCCGGTGAGAACAACGTCGCAGCCGGCCCGGGCCAGGGCGATGGCGATCGGTCGCCCGATCGACCGGCGGCGACCGGCTCCGGTGACGACGGCCACCTTCGAGTCGAGTCCGGTCAGGGCGTAGCCGCTCATGTCGACAGACCGTATCCCAGACGGGTTCGACGTTTCTGCAAGAACCCGCTCCGGGCTGTCACTGGCGGCCCGCTGCCGGCGCCATGGCCGAGAAGTGGAAGACAGG
>JAOTYQ010000615.1 GCA_029861725.1 Acidimicrobiia bacterium
TTCCGATGGCATCGAGTGCGGCGGTTCATGTGGGCGCCGCCGACGAGGTCGTCGACTACGGGGAATGGCTTCCCACGTTCTCTCGGACACCGGCCGACAACGCACCCGGCCTACCCGAGACGGTCCCGTTCTGGCTCTTCGTCAACAACGGAGTCCTGACCGAGCTGGCACCGTACGAGCGAACGATCGATTGGGCACGGTCTCCCGCCGCGTGGCCCGAGCTCACGCCGGGCTGCTGCGACCAGGGCGACGTCGCACCGCTATCCCCGGACGATCCGTGGCCAGCCGACGGTTGGCCGGCCGACGGGTTCTACTCGGTGGTCGTCGACGCCGAATCGGACCGCGGCTACGACCTGTCGATCCGCAAGTGGGTCAGCTGTCGAGACGATCCGGGCATCTGTCCCGACTGGTGGGACGGTGACGAGGTCACGACGGCACCCGACCAACCGCCCCTCCACCGACAGCTGCCGTTCGACCCGGCGGCCACGATCGTGCTCATGCCGATGCACACAGACTCCCCGATCGTCGCTCACGGCCCGGCGTTCCGCGAGCTCCTGGCCAACCCAGGCCCAACGATGAAGACACCGGAGGGCTATGACCAGGCCCACCCTGCTCCCGGTGGTGGCTTCCTCGCCACCCCATCGGCGTGGTGGCACACCCTGGAGATCAGAGACGCGAAACCCGTGTTGTACATACACGCCGGGCTCATCGCCGGCTAGATCCCTGCCCCTCACCGAATCGACCATTTCCTCCTCGATCCAACAGGGGTGACGTAGGCCCCTAGCAACACCCACGGATCGAGATTCATGTTGATGAGAGATGAAAGCCTGGTAGACCGCCCCACCGGTGGTCTCGGCAACGGACTCGAGGAGCGTGCATCATGAGCGCCAGGACCGCTGGTTCGATCGCCTTCGTGGGGGGACTCCTGATTCTGGCGGTCGGTCTGATCGTTCAGTTCGTCGTGGCGCCAGCGCAGGCGCAGTTCCCAGATGACGTCGACAGGACGAGGAACTACGAGGGAGAGCTTCACGTCCTGCTCGACCCCGAAGCGCTCGCAACAGAGAACTTCGCCGATGTGCTCGTCCGCGACGTGCCGGTCACGATCGACCGGTCGATCCAGACGCTGGAGGTCGACGGACGAAGGGCGCTCGTCTATGACGGGTCGGTGGTCTCCGGACCCACCGGTCCGATCCTCGCCTCCGAGGACGTGTATGCGATCGACCGCAAGACAATGGAGCACGTCGAGAACTTCACCGACGACGCCCGAGTCATCGATCGCGATGGCCTCGTGGTCGGGTTCCCGATCGGCACCGATGCCGACGAGTACGCGGGATTCAACGGCGACACCCTCACAACCAACACGATTTCCTTCCTGCGTGAGGAGGAGCATCAGGGGCTCAACACCTACGTGTTCAGTGCCGCTTCGGGTCCCGATCCCATCACCGATCCGGTCGTGCTGGCGACGCTCCCAAGCGAGCTGCCGAAGGCAGCGGTGGAGAACCTGGTCCCCGCCCTCGACCTTTCCGACGAAGCGCGTGCCGGACTCGCCGAGGTCCTGCCGACCCTGCCCGATCCGATCCCTCTCGCCTACACCTACACCTACGAGACGACCTACTGGGTCGAGCCGGACTCCGGTGTGCTGGTCGACTACAACAAGGTCGAGTCGCGTGGGGTCGCAATCGATCTCGGGGAGCAGGCGATCCCGGTCGGCGAGGTCATGAACCTCGAGTACGCACAAACCGCAGCATCGGTCGATGACGCCGTCGACGACGCCAACGACGCGAGAAGCCGTCTGTTCTGGCAGGGCCGGGTCTTGCCCTACGGGCTCATCGGGATCGGGGCTCTCGTCGCCCTGCTGGGTCTCCTGATCCTCCAACGCCGACGGACCGACACGGTTCCCGCCGATCGACCCCTCGACCCTACGCCGCCCGCCGACGTGTCGTCAGTGTCGTGAGCCCACCGTAGACCTGCACCCTTTGGCCGGCACGATCCCGTCGAGGCCAAACCCTCGGAGCCTCGTTCTGCTAGCCCCTCAGCTGGGGCCTGATTGCCGTCGGCACTCGCGATCGATCAGCTCGTCGAACGCGGTCAGGAATGACCGGGCATCTTCGATCGTGTGCGGCGGCTTGCCGGTCGCGGCTCCGAGCAGCGCGATCGCGTCGTCAGCGATGTCAACGAATCGAGCGGTTGCGCCGGCCATGTCGGTCGCTTTGGCTCGGCCGAGGGGAAGCACTGGCACGAATGCTCCGCTGGGTCGACGCATCTGATCCATCCCGACCGCGAACGCCTCGGGTGAGGGCTCCGTCGCCAGCAGGAGGAATCCGACGGCCTCGTCGGCGATTCCAGTGAGCCGGGTCTCGAGCAGATCGCAGAGCACGCGGTAGGCGTCACCCTGCAGTGGTCCCTCGATGTCGGAAGCCTCGACGACGACCTCGAGGCAGGTCCCGCCGACCCGCATGTACACGTCGGCCGACTCGATCACCCCGACGACGTCGAGTCCCTCGCCGAGCGAGGCACAGATCTCACGGGCAACGAGTCCCCAGGAGTCGGAACCGGCGGCCATGCTCGGAACCTAGCCCACTTCGATGATCCGTTCGAGGCCCGGGCATGGTGATGCGCTGCCCCAACTGTGGCAATCCCAAGATTGCACTAAGGGGGCCGATCTCCGGTGGCGACCTCGATCCGATGCAAGGCCGCGATCGCGTAGCGAGCGGCCTGTTGCCCGATCTGTTCGATGGTGGCATGCCCGATGCGGTCGTCGGCGTGGGCGGCGCGACCCCAGCGCTCACGGGGAATGGCCTTGAGTGTGGCGACGAGGAGAGCCACCTCCGCTCCGAGCTCACGGAGATGGTGATCGACCGTACCCTCGGTAGCCACGACCGGGAACGGCTCGAGCCCCAACACGGCCGCCGGCACCTCGGGAAAGCCGCCGTCGGCTGCCGAGGTGAGCGCCGTTCTCGCCGTCGCCAGCGCAACCACCGTGGTCGCCACTTCGTCCAGAATCGAACCGTTCGCTGTGCGGAGATCGCTCAAATCGTCAGCGGTGGCCCCTTGATGCGACCGAAAGGCGGATCGGTATCGCTGGTCGACGGAGGCGATGGTCGCAATGATGTCGTGCGGCTTGAGCGCCGAGAATCGGTCATCGAGCGTCATGAACGTATTCCTGTTCTACTCGGTGGGCGGAAGGGCGACCCCAACTCTGCCAGCTTTCGCTCGTCACGTGTCAGGCAACAGTTCGCCCTTGATCTCCGGCACGGGCTCACCCCCTGCTACGCGAAGGCCATCGAAGACCAAGCTCTGGACGCCCTCCGCGAACTCCGGGTCATCGTCATCCCTCCCTTTGCGATCGGTCCACCGACCATCACGATCGCAGGTAGTGGTGACACGTTCTTCCTCGAGGGCGTCGCTCAGTACGCCGCCCCCTTCGAAGCTCCGGCCCGGCGCAAGCCCTACGTCGAGCCCTGACCGACGACAGCCCGGGGTTGATTCCGAGAGAGGTGGGCGCTAGGACGGGTGTGGTGAGCAGGGGGCGCGGGACGAATGCGGGCTGGTACGAGCGGGCCCGTCAGCTGACACCCGCCGGCGTCCACTCGAACTCCCGTCTCCTCGGAGCGAAGACGGTCTTCGCCAAGGGTGACGGATCGTGGCTGTTCGACGTGGAGGGAAACCGCTACGTCGACTACATGCTGGGCCGGGGCCCCGCCGTGCTCGGGCACACGCCCACAGCGGTCAACGAGGCCGTCGCCAGGACCGCGGCGGATGGT
>JAOTYQ010000093.1 GCA_029861725.1 Acidimicrobiia bacterium
TTGATGCGAAATCGCCAGGCGAGCCTAGCGGTTCTGTTCCGCGTTTTGCTCGGGGAGGAGGACTTGAACCCCCAATGTCTGGACCAGAACCAGATGTGTTGCCAATTACACCATCCCCGAAGGACCCGTCTAAGGCTAGCGGGAACCGGCCCGATCAGGGATGGGATTTCACACCCGATCGAGCCGTCTGAAGCCTATGACCCGCCCGATCGCGACCGCCACCGACTCCTCGACGAGCCGATCGATCGAGGCGGCCTGCGGAGTGAGCGACACCGTCGCTCGGAGGCCGACCTCTTCAGCGGTGAGGATCGACCGCTTCGCGTGATAGCGGTCGGTCACGAGCACCACGTCGACGACACCCTCGTTGCGGAGGAACCGGGCCGTCGCCGCGAGCGACTGGTAGGTCGACGCCCCCTGCACTTCGAGCCGAAGGCGCTCGTCGGGAATGCCGGACCGCTCTCGAAGGTAGTCGTAGCCGGTCTTGGCCTCAGTCGTGATGTCGGCGGCCTGCCCACCGCCGGTCACGACGACGAGCTCGACCTCACCCGCCTCGTACAGCTCGGCCGCCTCATCGAGCCGGGCTCGGAGCACCGGCGACGGCTCACCGTTGTACTGGGCAGCGCCGAGCACGACCGCCGCCCGAGGCGAGTCGTCGTTCCCGATCCGGGGCTCGTAGTCGCGGCGCGACGTCATCCACACGTCGACGAAGGAGGCGACGAAGTAGAGGACGACGAGCCCGACCACCACGGCAAGCCACCCGAGCCTGGGTAGTGAGCGGGCACCCCAGGATGGCTCCCCTGCCGCGCCCCCCTGGTCGGGGTGGTCGGTCCCGTACTCCTCAGAGTCGGGCGCGGGCTGCTCGGAGACGTTCAAGGACTTCGGTCCGGTCGAGTTCTGCCATCGGTGCGAACAACGGTAGTCCGGACCGATGCCCGGTCACCGCCATTCGCACCGGCATCTGCGACTTCTGATCAAGCTGCTCCCCGACGCCGAGCACGAGCTTCTCGAGCGCCTCCGGGGTCCAGTCGACGGCGCCCAGGCCCTCGATCACCGCGTCGATCACCGCGTCGACGCCGTCACGACCCATGACCTTCTTCCAGTCCTTGGCGGTCGGCTCTGCCGGTCCGCCGACGACCCAGTCGAAGAAGGCGGCCGACTCGTCGAGGCGCTTCACCCGCTGCTGGACCTCGGGAGCGTGGCGAGCAAAGAGGTCGTCGGGGATGGGTACCGGGGCTTCGGCCAGAAATGGGGTGGCCCGGCGCACGAACTCGTCGGTGGCGAGCGCTCGGATGTACTCGCCGTTGAAGTGGTCGAGCTTCTTCACGTCGAAGAACGCGGGGCGTTGTTGACGTCGACGATGTCGAACAGCTCGATGATCTCCTCGATCGGGCGGATCTCGACGCCGTCCTTGGCCCCCCAGCCGAGCGTGACGAGATAGTTCCGCATCGCCTCGGGCAGGTAGCCGCGGTCCCGGTAATCGCCGACCGATACGTCGTCGCGGCGCTTCGACAGCTTCTGCCGTTTCTCGTTGACGATGAGCGGCAGGTGGGCGTAGACCGGCTGGTCGTCGGCGCCCATCGCTGCCCGTAGCAGCAGCACTCGGGGGGTCGTGTTGACGAGGTCTTCGCCTCGCACGACGTGGGTGATGCCCATGTCGAGATCGTCGTAGGCGTTGGCGACGTGGAACATCGGCACGCCGTTGGAGCGGACGATGACGAAGTCCTCCAGCAACTCGTTCTCGAACTCGACCCGGCCCCGGATCACGTCGTCCCACCCGGTCACCCCGTGGTCGGGGGTGCGGAAGCGCACGACGACCCCTTCGCCGGGGCCGACACCGCGGTCCCGGCAGTGGCCGTCGTAGCCGCCGGTCTTGCCGCTCGCCTCGAGCCGGGCCTTCACCGCCTCCTGCGAGCAGTCGCAGCGGTAGGCGGCGCCGCTCACCAGGAGCTGATCGGCCGCAGCCCGGTACCGATCGAACCGGGCGGACTGGTGGTACTCCTCGTCCCAGTCGAGGCCGAGCCAGCGCAGGTTCTCGCCGATGGCCTCGACGTGCTCGGAGGTGCTGCGGTCGGCGTCGGTGTCCTCGACGCGAAGCACGAACGTACCGCCGGTATGGCGGGCGTAGAGCCAGTTGAAGAGCGCCGACCGGGCGCCTCCGACGTGGAGGAAGCCGGTGGGAGCGGGCGAGAAGCGGACGCGGACGGTCACCGCTCCCCCTTTCAATGGACGTCGGGCAACTCGTCGACGAGGTTCGAGCGCCAGTCCGATCGGTATGCGGCGACGATGGCACCGGGTGACTGCCGGAGCACCTCGGCCGGCACGAGATCGACGAGATCCCGCCGCTCGGCGTAATGATGACTGGAGTGGACTTCGGCGAACAGCGCCTCGCGGAGCTCGACCAGCCCGGGCGGTGGGTCGTCGTCGAGGAACCCGAAGACGGTGAAGGCCGCGGTCAGATCGTGGATAACGGGGGCCCGGCCGAACAGCGCTGACCGCTTCATGGCCACCGCCACACAACCGGCGACGGCGTCGTCGTGGTTGACCCAACCGAGATGGAGCTGAGCTTCGAGCTGGCGGACCAGGCGGAAGGCGTAGCCCTGGTCGGGGCCGATGCTGCCGAGCCGGGCTCCCTGGGGCTGGGCGCCGGCGAGGTCGCCGGGACGGTCGGCCACCCAGGCGTCGGCCCGTCGGGGAGGTGAGGTGTAGGCCCGGACTCGCTGAGTTGGATCGGTCGGGACGAAGTCGGGAGCTGCCACGAGGTCGAGGCTACCGTAGTCCGCATCCGTCCCCGGAGGAGAGGGCCACATGGGTATCGAATCGGTGCTGTACCGGATCATTCTGCTGTTGCACATCGCGACTGCGATCGTCGGGTTCGGTGGGGTGATCACCCACGGCGCCTACAACGCCCGAGCGTTCCGGAGCGCCGCTGCGCCCGGCGCCGTGCTGCTCGAGGCCACCAAGGGCGTCAACAAGATCGCCGACTACGCCCTGTATGCGCTGCTACCGCTCGGCATCGTCTTGATCGCGATCAGCGACGACGCGTTCGGGTTCGGTGATGCCTGGGTGTCGGCCAGCTTCGTGGTGTGGTTCTTGATCATCGGTGCCATCCACGGCGCGATCCGCCCTGCCGTCCGGACGTTGTCGGAACGGGCCTCGGCGCTGGCTCCCGACGGACAGCTCGACGCCGACCCGGACGCCGCCGCTGCGTCGCGCAAGCTGATGATCGGCGAGGGGGCGACCGAGCTGCTCCTCGTGATCGCCCTCGTGTTGATGATCTGGCAGCCCGGCGGCTGACAACACCGCGCCGCTCGGCGCGACGGGTCGAGGCTGGCCGACTTGGTGGCGGCCCGGTCGGGACGTCAAGATCGTGTCGTGAAGGTAGGTGTGCTCCAGTTCTTCAGCTGGCCCGGTCGGAAGGCGCCGATCGAGAAGGTGTACCAGCGAGCGCTCGAGCGCATCGAAGTGATGGACCGGACCGGCTACGACGCCGTATGGCTGGCCGAGCACCACTTCAACTCGTTCAGCGTGTGCCCTTCGGTGACCATGATGGGCACCCAGATCGCCGAGAGGACCGAGCGGCTCCGGATCGGGACCGCCGGAACGCTGGCCGGCCTCCATCACCCCCTCCACCTCGCCGAGCAGCTCGCCTTCCTCGACGTCTTGTCCGACGGCCGGCTCAACTGGGGCGCAGCCCGGGGGTTCGACGCCACCGAGTTCCGAGCGTTCGGGGTCGAGGGTCACGAGAGCGCGGACAGGTTCCGGGAGCACGTTCTGGCGGTGCTGGCCGCCTGGGGGACCGAGCGGGCCTCGTTCGAGGGCCGATACGTGTCGTTCACCGATATCGAGCTGCTGCCGAAGCCGGCCCAGCAGCCCCGCCCACCGACGTGGATGGCCGTCAGCTCCCCGTCGGCGATCAGCTGGGCCGCCGATCACGGCTTCCCGATCCTGATGGACCCGCACAGCTCGCATGTCGAGATCGCTCGCAAGCGGGCGATCTGGGCCGACGCGATGGCTGCGGCCGGCCACGATCCGGCCCCCTACGACATCCCGATCGCCAGGCTGTTGGCGGTCGCCCCGACCGACGCAGAAGCGGAGGCGGTGGCCCGTCGGGGCGCCGGCTGGATGCTCGGCTCCTACGTCGGGGCCAAGGGCAACGTGGTTCCCGACCAGGCCGACGCCCCGGTCGACTTCAAGCCTGGCATGGACCCGGTCGACCGATACGTCGACGAGGTCATGATCTGGGGCTCACCGACCAAGGTGCGGGACGAGCTCGAGTCGCTGCGCGGCCGGCTGCCGCTCGACTACCTGATGGCGGCTCCGCTCAGCACCGAGACCTTCCACCTCTTCACCGACGAGGTACTGCCCGCGATCGGCGGCTGAGGCGCGGCAGCCGGATCGCTTAGCCTGACGAGCGACGTCACTACGCCGCTGCCCACTCCTCCGCTTTGAGCAGGGCGAAGACCATCGAGTCCGACAGCGCCTGCCACGAGGCCTCGATGATGTTCTCGCTCACTCCGATGGTGCTCCAGTGGTGCTCGCCATCGGTGGCATCGATCAAGACCCGGGTCACGGCACCGGTGCCCTCGCCAGAGTCGATGATGCGGACCTTGTAGTCGGTGAGTCGAACCGAGTCGAGCTTGGGAAGGCGATCGGCGACCGCGTTGCGAAACGCCGCGTCGAGGGCGTTGACCGGGCCGTTCCCCTCCCCGGTCGCCACGATGCGCTCATCGCCGACGTGGAGCTTGAGCGTGGCTTCGGTCTCCACGCCGTCGTAGTGGCCGAGCGGGTTCTGCTCCTGGGCCATCGGCTGGCCGGGCCGGTGCTCGACCATCACCCGGAACGACTCGAGCTCGAAGAACCGGTTGACCCAGCCGGTGGCCCGACGCATGAGCAGCTCGAGCGAGGCATCGGCCGCTTCGAAGTGGTAGCCGGCGTGCTCCAGCTGCTTCAGCTCCTCCAACACGGCCTTCATCTGGAGTCCGTCGATGTCGATCCCGAGCTCCTTCGCCTTCAGCTCGATTGTCGCCCGACCCGACAGGTCCGACACGAGGAAGCGCGTGCCGTTGCCGACCAGCGCCGGGTCGACGTGCTCGTAGGCGTCGGGCCGCCGGGCGATGGCCGAGGTGTGCAACCCGGCCTTGTGGGCGAAGGCCGACTGGCCCACGTAGGGCTGCTGCGACATCGGCGGCAGGTTGACGAGCTCGGCGACGTGGTTGCTGACCGCGGTCATCTGGGCCATGCCGCCTTCTGGCAGCGTGCGGATCCCCATCTTCAGCGTGAGGTTGGGGACGAATGTGGTCAGGTCGCAGTTGCCGGTTCGCTCGCCGTAGCCGTTGATCGTTCCCTGGACATGCGTGGAACCGGCCCGGACACCGGCCACGGCGTTGGCCACGGCGCAACCGGTGTCGTTCTGGGTGTGCATCCCGACGACGATCTCGGGGAACATCGATACCGCTGCCCTGGTCGCGCCCTCCACTTCGTGGGGAAGCGAACCGCCGTTGGTGTCGCACAACACGAGCGCTTCCGCGCCGGCCACGGCGGCCGCCTCCAGGCACCGGAGCGTGAACTCGGGGTTGCGCTTGTAGCCATCGAAGAAGTGCTCGAAATCGACGAACACCCGCCGGCCCTGGCCGACCAAGTACTGCACCGAGTCGGCGATCATGGCGATGCCCTCGTCGAGGGTGGTCCGCAGCGCCTCGAGCACGTGATAGTCCCACGACTTCGCCACGATGCAACAGATCGGGGCCTGGGCGGCCAAGAGGTTGGCGAGCGTTTCGTCGCTGTCGACCTTGCCCTTCGGGCGGCGAGTCGAGCCGAACGCCACCAGCGTCGACGTTGTCAGGTCGAGCTCGCCGGCTGCGGCCCGGCGAAAGAACTCGTCGTCGCGAGGATTCGATCCCGGCCAGCCGCCTTCGATGTAGTGAACGCCGAGGAGGTCGAGCTGCTCGGCGATTCGCAGCTTGTCGTCGGCGGTGAGGGCGATGCCCTCGAACTGCGAGCCGTCACGCAGCGTCGTGTCGAAGATCTCGACCGCTTCCGGCCACGACGGATCGCGCTGGCCGAGGCGTTCGATGGTCATGCCCTGGGCGTCGTTCGACGGATGCTGGTCCGACCCGGTGCCCGGGCCTTTGCTCTTCGGTTCCGTGCTCATGATTCACCACTCACTGGTAGTCATTCGTCGCTTCGTGGCGCCGCCGGCGGCGGAGCCGATCGATCACAGATTGGCGATAACGGCGTCGGCTATCTCCGACGTCGAGCCCTCGGTGCCGGTTGCCACCTCGCAAGCCTTGACGATCCGAGCTGCTGCGTTGTCCTCGCCGAGGAAGTCAAGCATCAGCGCCCCCGACAGTATGGCGGCGATCGGGTTGGCTTTGGCCTGTCCGGCGATGTCGGGGGCGGAGCCGTGCACCGGCTCGAACATCGAAGGGCCGGTGCGGGCCGGATTCAGATTGGCCGACGACGCCAGGCCGATGCCGCCCGACACGGCGCCGCCGAGATCGGTGAGGATGTCGCCGAACAGGTTGTCGGTCACGACCACGTCGTAGCGTCCGGGATCGTCTACGAAGTAGATGCACGCGGCGTCGACGTGGTTGTAGGCGGTCTCGACGTCGGGATGTTCGGCCGCCACCTCGTTGAAGGTCCGCTCCCACAGATCGCCGGAGAACGTCAGCACATTCGTCTTGTGCACCAGCGTCAGGTGCTTGCGTCGCTTCTCGGCCAGCTCGAATGCGTAGCGAATGCACCGTTCGGCCCCCATACGGGTGTTGACCGAGCCCTGGGTGGCGATCTCGAACGGGGTGCCCTTGCGGAGGAAGCCTCCCTCGCCGGCGTACGCGCCCTCGGTGTTCTCCCTGATGACCACGAAATCATGAGTGGGGGTGGTAAACGGCCGCTGGTTGACGTACAGGTCGAGCTCGAAGCGCATCTTCAGCAGCAGGCCGCGCTCGATCACGCCCGGTGGCACCTCGGGGGTGCCGACGGCCCCGAGGTAGATGGCGTCGAGTCCGCGCCAGTCGTCGAGGATCGAGTCGGGGAGGATCGTGCCGTCGGCGAGGTAGCGGGCCCCACCGAGGTCGTAGTCGACGGTGTCGAGGGTGACGCCGGCGGCCTCGATCACCCGGAGTCCCTCGGCGATCACCTCGGGCCCGATCCCGTCTCCCCCCAGCACTCCCACTCGATAGCTCACCGTTGCCCTACCTCTCTGCCACGCGTACTGAATTTCGAGGCTGTCAACCCTACTGCTCAAGCGGCGATACGAACGTTCCGACACCTCAATCGGGATCGGGGGGCACTCCGCGATCCCGAGGAGCAACTGTGAGCACCGAGCGACGATTCGACTTCACATCGGAAACCATCCCCTCGTCGTGGCACGAGGCGGCGACACATGCTCCGGAGGGGACTAAGACCCCGCTGCGTCGGGAGGCCCCGATGCGGGCGGTTCCCACTAACGACGCCCTCGACCTGTTCACCGCCGGGCTGTCGGCCCTGGTCACTTGCATCATTGCCGTGTCCCTGTGGTACGAGATCGACGGGCAGACCAATGTGTCGACCTCGTGGGGGGCGCTCGCGCTCGGAACGGCGGTCGCCCTCGCGATCCGATTCGGTGGCGGCGAGCAGGACCACCAGGTCAGGGCGGTGTTGTCGCTGGTGTTCTACGTGGGCGCCCTCCTGGTCGCGCTGTACATCATCGGCGCGGCGAACCACTACGAGCTCTACGGGTCGTCGGGTGATCCGTTCGACTTCGAGCGGGAGTTGTTGAACACGAGGATCACCAGGCCGTGGGCAGTGGTCGCGTGGTCGGGCGGGGCGCTGGCCACCGTGCTGATCAGCTACGCCCTGCGCCGCCGGAACTGACCCTCACTGGGGCGGGTATCAGGAACGGTCGTCCCGCCGGCTCCCGATAGTCTTGAGCGGGTGGTAGACGTACACAAGCTCTCCAGAGATGCCTTCGACCGCCTCCAGGCCGAATACGACGACCTCACCACGCGGGGCCGCATCGAGATCGCCCAGAAGATCGAGACCGCCCGTGAGCTCGGCGATCTGTCGGAGAACGGCGACTACCACGCCGCCAAGGAGGAGCAAGGCAAGATGGAGGGCCGCATTGCCCACCTGTCGGCCCTCATCGAGAACGCCGAGATCGTCGAGGTCGACCTGAGCGCCGACATGACGGTGCAGGCGGGGTGCGTGGTGTCGATCCGTTACGCCGGCGACGATGACGTCGAGAAGTACCTGCTCGGCTCGATCGAGGAACGACGGGACGGCCTGACCGTCATGTCGCCTGGGTCGCCGTTGGGGCAGGCGCTCATCGGGACGTCGATCGACGACACGGTTACCTTCGAGGCACCGAACGGGCCGCTCGACGTGACCGTGGTCGATATCGAGGCCTGATCAGCGGGCGCCGAGCTCGGCGGACATCGCTGCGGCGACGGCACGGACGGCCGGTCCGTAGCGCAGGTCGGGCTGCCGGGTGGTTCGGTCGATCGGGCCCGACACGCTCACCGCAGCGACGATCTCACCTCCCGGCCCGGTGATCGCGGCACTGACCGATGCGACGCCGGGCTCCCGCTCCTCGACCGAGGCGTGCGAGGCGGCGGCCGGGACCTCGCCCCGGAGCACGTTGGCCGCAGAGCCGCGCTCCATCGTCAGCCGGGACCCGACCGACACGATCGTCCGCAGCCCGTACTGAGACTCGGCCACGGCGACGCAAACCCGCTCGTCACCATCGCGAACGTACAGCTGGGCGCTCTCGCCGGTTTCGTCCCGCAGCCGCACGAGATGGGGTTGGGCCACGTCGACGAGAGGGATCTGCGAGGCAGCGGCCCGACCGAAGCTCAGCAGGCGATAACCGAGCAGGAACCTCCCGTCGGGCCCGCGGCGGACCAGGCCGTGCCCTTCGAGGGCGACCGCCAGCCGGTGCGCGGTCGCTCGGCTCAGCCCTGACTCCTCGACCAGCTCGGCGAGCGACCGCGGGCCTTGCTCGAGCGATCCCAGCACGAGAAGGGCCTTGTCGATCACGCCAACCCTGCCTACATTGGACGCCACGAATGAGATCGTAGTCTCACATAGTGAGAAACTCATCGTGAGACGCTCATGTCGGGGTCGAGAGCACAGACGAGGGCCCCGGGTACGTGCCAGCTACGCCCACGGAGAAAGAAGACTCGCAATGGCCGACGAAGCCCGCACGCTCGCCGAGAAGGTGTGGGATGCCCACGTCGTCAACCGCGGCGCCGATGGCGATCCCGACCTGTTGTACATCGACCTCCACCTCGTCCATGAGGTCACCTCGCCGCAGGCGTTCGACGGGCTCCGGCTTGCCGGTCGGAAGGTCCGGCGACCCGACCTCACCGTCGCCACCGAAGACCACAACGTGCCGACCGAGAACATCGATCAGCCGATCGCCGATCCGATCAGCGCCAAGCAGATCGAGACCATGCGGGCCAACGCCGCCGAATTCGGCATCGTGAACCACGAAATGGGCTCGCCGGGCCAGGGCATCGTGCACGTGATCGGGCCCGAGCAGGGCCTCACTCAGCCCGGCATGACCGTCGTCTGTGGCGACTCCCACACCGCGACCCACGGCGCCTTCGGAGCGATCGCATTCGGCATCGGAACCAGCGAGGTCGAGCACGTGCTCGCCACCCAGACGCTGCAACAGGTGAAGCCGAAGACGATGGCGATCGACGTCGACGGCCAGCTCAGCGCCGGGGCATCGGCCAAGGACGTGATCCTCGCCATCATCGGCACGATCGGCACCGGCGGCGGCATCGGTCACATCATCGAGTATCGGGGAGAGGTCTTCCGCAACCTCTCGATGGAAGCCCGGATGACGGTGTGCAACATGTCGATCGAAGCAGGAGCGAAGGCCGGTATGGTCGCCCCCGACGAGACGACGTTCGCCTACCTGGAAGGGCGGGAACACGCCCCGCAGGGCGCCGCTTGGGAGCAGGCCCTCGACCACTGGCGGAGCCTGCCGACCGACCCAGCCGCCGCGTTCGACACGCAGGTGACGATCGACGGTGCGACGATCGCCCCTCACGTGACGTGGGGCACCAACCCAGGCCAGGTCGTCCCGCTCGACGCCGAGGTCCCCTCCCCCGACAGCTTCGACGATCCAGCCAAACGCGATGCCGCCGCCCGGGCTTTGGACTACATGGGTCTCATCGGCGGAACGCCGATGCGGGAGATCGGTGTCGACACCGTCTTCATCGGCTCCTGCACCAACAGCCGCATCGAAGACCTCCGGGCCGCAGCCGAGGTGGCGCAGGGCCGGACGGTGGCCACCGGGGTCCGCACGCTCGTCGTCCCCGGCTCGTACGCGGTCAAGACCCAGGCCGAAGCCGAGGGCCTCGACGAGATCTTTCGGACGGCCGGGTTCGACTGGCGGGAGCCGGGCTGCTCGATGTGCCTGGCCATGAACCCCGACAAGCTCTCCCCGGGGGAGCGGTCGGCGTCGACCAGCAACCGCAACTTCGAAGGCCGGCAGGGCCGGGGCGGCCGGACCCACCTCGTGTCGCCAGCGGTCGCCGCCGCCACCGCCGTCGCCGGCCACTTCGCCTCCCCGGCCGACCTCGACTGAACCTGCGACCGCAGGCAACGCACACGACCAGCTACCGATCAGGAATCGTCACGATGGACCCAGTACGAATCGTCACCGGCCGGGCGGTCCCCCTCGACCGCTCCGACGTGGACACCGACCAGATCATCCCATCCGACTGGCTGAAGCAGGTCGAGCGGACCGGCTTCGAGAAGGGCCTGTTCTCCGAGTGGCGTGACGACCCCGGCTTCGTGATGAACGACGAGCGGTTCGCCGGCGCGACCATCTTGATCGCCGGTCAGAACTTCGGCGTTGGCTCCTCACGCGAGCATGCGGTCTGGGCGATTCAGCAGTCCGGGTTCCGGGCCGTGATCTCCCCTCGCTTCGGCGACATCTTCCGCAACAACTCGACGAAGAACGGGCTCGTCCCCGTCGTGGTCTCCCCCGAGGTCGGGGCCCGGCTGCTGGCCGAGGTCGACGCCAACCCCGACCTCGAGCTGACGATCGACGTCGAGCGTCGCCTGCTCGAAGCGCCCGCCATCGGCCTGTCGGAGTCGTTCCCGCTGGACGACGCGACCCGGGAGCGGTTCCTGCAGGGGCTCGACGACATCGGGATCAGCCTCCGAAACGAGGCCGCGATCGACGCCTTCGAGCTGGATCGGCCCGCTTTCTTGCCATCGGTGAACGCTTAGTGCCGTGTCGATCAACGCGGTGTCGCCGGGCGCTGCTGATCAGATCAGGTCGGCGAGGGCCGATCGTGCGGCCCGGGCGTATTCGGGTCGGGCGATGACGAGGCCCCGCACGATCGGGCGCGACTTGTTGTAGAGGATCTCGTCGCCGTCGATGTCGGTCACGATCAGCCCGTTGGCTTCGGCCACGGCAGCCGGGGCGCAGACGTCCCATTCCCACAGCCCGCTCGAGTGGACGTAGACGTCGACAGCACCGGTGACGACCAACATCGCCTTGACCCCCGCCGAACCGCAGGCGGTGAGCTGCCCGCCGAGCTCGTCGGCCACGGCGGCGGCCGCATAGGCGGTGGACCGTCCGCTGACGACGAGCGGCTTGTCGCGGGCCGTTCGCTCCCCGGGCCCCTCGGCTCGGTCCGTGGCGAACACCTGTCCCATTCCGGGCACGGCGACCGCCGCCGCGGTCGGTCGCTGGTTCTCTACGACGGCGACGTGCACCGCCCATTCGATCGAGTCGACGAATGGGTAGTCGTAGGTCCCGTCGAGCGGGTCGACGATCCAGCACCGCTCGGCTTCGAGCCGTCGGCGGTCCTCCGCCCCTTCCTCGGACATGACGTGATCGTCGGGGCGGTGCTCTCCGAGCCGCTCGACGAGCAGGTCGTGGGAGACCTGGTCGCCCCGGTCCCGGAGTGACCACGGGTCGTACCGAGCGGCTGTCCGGTCGCGGAGGTCTACCAGGGTGGCGCCGGCCACCTCGGCCAGTTCCGCCGCCAGTCGATGGTCGTCGAGCTCGGGCTCATGTGGGGGTACAGAGGACGCGACTACAAAGGCTAGCGGTCGGGACGGGGCGACCACGAGCCGCCGGGCCTCGCTGGATGGGAGCTCGGCGTTCGCCTACCAGCCTGTGCCCTGCGGGTTGGTGGGCTGGAACGGGTAGCTCGCCACGCTGGTCTCCAACTTGACCAGCACCTCACCCGTCGCCAGTACCGATCCCGACGCATCGCTCGCCGTGGCCCGAACGAGGAGATCGCCGGGCTCCATCGACCAGGGGCCGTCGCTGATCATCTGGCTTGCCAGGATCAGTTGGCGACTCGATCCCGTCATCGTCAGCACGAGCCGGTCGTTCTGCCATGCCTCGAACGCGTACGTGGTCGCCCCGCTCACCGGATGGGCTTCGATGACCGTCGTGGCGTTCAGGTTGATGATCGAGCCGTTCGTCGGCGACGCGATCAGGTCGCCAGGCCCCCAACCCTCGGTGCCTCCGGGTTTGTCGTCGCCGGCCGGCCAGGTCGCCTCGGTGCTCTCGGCAGGGCCCGAGGTCGACGGCGGCGACACGGCATCGGACGAGGATCCAGGTTCGCTCTCCTGGCCGGTCGCCTGCTCGACGGGCGCCGGCTCCTCGGCACCGCTGGGCTCCTCGGCGCTACCGGCCGGCGCCTCGGAGCTCCTGGGCTCGTCGGTGGCCGACTGCTCGGCGACCGGGTCGGCAGCGCTCCGGTCCTCGACCGCGGCCCGGTCTCCACCGGTCGCGTCGACGAGGCCGGGCTCGGGCTCGGCCGGGCCTCCACGGCCATCGCCGACCGACGAGGCCGCACCGTCGGTGACGGGCCCCGGCACGAGGCGGTCGCCCTCGCCATCGGAGGTCGGCACCTCGGAGCCTCCGGACCCGGGCCGGTCGGCCGTCGCGGTCGACACACCCTCGGGTCCGGAGCTGCCATCGGCGACGACGCCGACACCGACCGCGACGAGGGCGACCGCAGCCGCCGCAGCAGCCGCGGCAGCCAGAAGCCGCGGCCGCCGCGGGGGGCGACCGCCGGTCGGCTGGTGGCCGTGACCAATGTCGAGATCGAGCGGCCCGAGGGCAACGTCGGTTCGGTCCTCGAGCCAGCGGCCATACCGACGGAGCTGGGTGCTCAGCCCGTCGAGCGACAGGTTGGGGTGCTCACTGGACATCGGGACTCACCTTCAACAGCTCTTGGAGCTTGGCCATGCCTCGCTCGAGGTGGGTGCGGACGGTGGCCGGCCGGATGTCGAGCAGCTCCGCTGCGTCGACCTGGGACCAGCCGTGGGCGTGCACGAGCAGGACGCACACCCGCTGCTGTTCGCTGAGCTGCTCGAGGGCCGGTACGAGCCCGGGCTCGACCTCGGGGATCTCAGAAGGCTCGGGCCGGTCCAGCACCGGTGTGGGGCGCCGCGATCTTGCCGCCGCGGTCTGGCCGACGCGATAGAGGTAGCCGACCGGGTTGGCCATCGTCTGGAGCCGATCCCAGGCCTCCCACCCGTAGGCCAGGGCTTCCGACGTGGCCTCGATGCCGACTTCCAGCCCGTAGGCCGACACGAGCGCAGAGCGCAGTCGTGGGCCGACGGCCAGGACGAAGTCGTTGTAACTGGGTGCACTCATGCGAACAGAAGCTGTTCGGCCGGTAGCTGGCCGAGCGCGTTGTCGGGTGGGTCATGGGACGGGACCTGGGGCATGATGCGGGACCTCGCTGACAAGCCTCACCTGAAGAGAGTGTTGAGCCGACCGTTCGCGGGACACCGAATCCGCCTCTTTCTCGAGCCGCTCTCAACCGATCGACACACACCGGAGAGGCTCGAGGCTAGCCGAAGCTGCCCAGCTGACCGCCTCGGCACCGCCCTAGGTGGCTGTCGGAGCCGCCTGGGTGATCG
>JAOTYQ010000094.1 GCA_029861725.1 Acidimicrobiia bacterium
GAAGCGTCGAAGACGGCAACGAGATCGAAGAACAACAGGAAGGGAGCCTGAGATGGCAGAAGCACTCGGCATGATCGAATGCCGAAGTTTCGCAGCGATGGTCGAGGCCGCCGATGCGATGGTCAAGGCAGCCAAGGTCGAGCTGGTCTCCTACGAGTCGACTGGTGGTGGCTACGTCACCGCGGTGGTCCGAGGCGACGTGGCGGCCGTGAAAGCAGCGGTCGACTCGGGTGTCCGCGGGGCCGAGAAGGTCGGCGAGGTGATCGCCACCCACGTCATCGCTCGCCCCCACACCAATGTCGATCTCGTGCTACCCCTCGGACGGGCCGAGGAGGCCTCGGCGGAATCGGGCTGAGTCCATGCTTCTTGGACGGGTGACCGGAACGGTCGTCGCCAGTCAGAAGGAGCCGCTGATGGACGGCCTCAAGCTCCTCGTCGTCCGTCAGCTCGGCGTCGACAGCAACGAGACCGGCGGCTACGTCGTCGCGGTCGATGCAGTCGGTGCCGGTATCGGCGAGGTCGTCATGTATGCCTCTGGGAGCTCGGCTCGCCAAACACAGGTCACCCAGAACCGCCCGTGCGACGCCGTCGTCATGGCCATCGTCGACACCTGGGACGTCGACGGCGAGACGGTCTACGAGAAGTGATCCTGCCGTGCTGACCGACGAGGAGATCCAGGGAATCATCGCCCGGGTCAGGGCCCGAGTCGGCCCTGTCCAGGGTGCCGGCGATGAGGGAGCAGCCCTGCGAGCGAGGGATGCCCTGGCCGACACCGCATCGATGCTCGGCGACGGGATCTTCCCGTCGATCAACGCCGCTGTCGATGCCGCCACCGCCTCCTTCGCCGCCTACTCCGGAATGGGGCTCGACGCCCGCCGGGTGATCGTCGAGGCGATGCGTGCTGCGATGCTGCGAGAGGGAGAGCGCCTGGCCTATCTCGCCCACGCTGAGACCGGTCTCGGTCGAGCCGAGGACAAGGTGAAGAAGAACCTGCTGGTCACGACGAAGACGCCCGGACCGGAGGATCTCGAGCCACAGGCTGTCACCGGCGACGGGGGGATGATGGTCACCGAATACGCCCCCTACGGGGTGATCGGGTCGATCACGCCAACGACTAACCCCACCTCCACGATCATCAACAACAGCATCGCGATCATCGCGGCGGGAAACGCGGTCACGTTCAACGTGCATCCCGGTGCCGCCCAGGTGTCGGTGGAGAACATCAAGCTCCTGAATCGGGCCATCGCAGCTGCCGGCGGACCGCCCGACCTCATCACCGCCGTCCCCAAGCCGACGCTCGAATCGGCCAGAGAGCTGATGGCGCACCCCGACGTCCGCGTCCTCCTGGTCACCGGCGGACCGGCAGTGGTCGCCGAAGCGCTCCGCACCCCGAAGAAGGCCATCACCGCTGGGCCCGGCAATCCCCCGGCAGTCGTCGATCAGACTGCCGACATCGAGCAGGCGGCGAAGGACATCGTCGACGGCGCCTCGTTCGACAACAACATCATCTGCACCGACGAGAAGACCACGATCGTCGTCGACTCCGTCGCCGACGCCCTCGTCCGAGCCATGGTCTCAGCCGGGGCCTACCGGCTGAAGGAGCATGAGCTGCGGCGTCTCGAGCGGGTGATCTTCATCGAGATGGGAGCCCCCAACAAGCCGGGCGCCATCGATCCGGCGTGGATTGGCCGCAATGCTGCCGACCTGCTCGGTGAGATCGGGGTGAGCGTCGACGGTGACCCTCGGCTGTTGCTCGCCGAGGTCCCCACTGACCACAACCTGGTCTGGACCGAGCAGATGATGCCGGTGATGCCGGTCGTGCGGGTCAAGAACGTCGAGTCCGCCATCGATCTCGCGGTGCGCTCCGAGCACGGCTTCCGACACACGGCTTCGATCCACTCCACCAATGTCGACACGATCACCGCCATGGGCCGGGCGATGAACTGCTCCATCCTGGTTGCCAACGGCCCCAACTATGCCGGCCTTGGTCAAGACGGCGAAGGTTTCACGTCGTTCTCCATCGCCAGCCCGACCGGCGAGGGCATGACCCGGCCCCGTACCTTCTCACGCGTCCGGCGCGTGACCGTCGTCGGAGCGCTGCGAATTGTCTGACGCCACCTTCTCTGACCCCGGTGCCCCCTTCGATCCCGCGATCGGTCTCCTCGAGTTCGAGTCGATCGTCGTCGGCATCGTCGCCGGTGACGCGATGGTCAAGGCGTCACCGATCTCCTCGCTCCACGCCGGCACCGTGCATCCTGGCCGCTACCTCGTCTTGGTCGGTGGCGACACCGCTGCGGTCGAGATCGCATTGGAAGCCGCAGGGACTGACACGGTTATCGATTCGTTGTTCCTCGCCGACGTCCATCCCCTGGTGATGGCGGCGATCACCACCCCGAACACAGCGGCCGCCGTCACCGACGATGCCATCGCCATCGTCGAGACGTCGTCGGTGGCGACGGCGATCGTGGCGGCCGACGCTGGGGTCAAGGCGGCCGATGTGACGCTGCCGGCCCTTCGGCTGGCCGACGACCTCGGCGGGAAGGCGTACTGCTTCTTCGTCGGAACGGTGGCCGACGTCGAGGCGGCGCTGGAGCGAGCGGTTCTCGCCAGCGAGCAACGGGGAACGCTGATACAGACCGCCGTCATCCCCCAGCTGCATCCTGAGATGCGGGAGAACCTCGGCTTGGAGCTGCGCTTCAACCAGCGGGTGCGCCGTCCGGACGGACGAGCCTGATGCACCTCGCTCGGGTGATGGGCACGGTCGTGGCCACGGTCAAGGCAGACGGGCTCGAGGGTGTGAAGTTCCTGATCATCCAGCCGCTCGACAAGCATCAGCACGACGCCGGTGCACCCGTCGTTGCTGCTGACGCAGTGGCCATGGCCGGACCAGGTGAGCTCGTCTACTTCGTGGCGTCCCGCGAGGCGGCCGAGGCGTTACCGGAGCGCTTCGTCCCTGTCGACCACGCCATCGTCGGGTTGGTCGACCAGGTGGCCCTAGTCGGCGGTGACCAGTGAAGATCGCCCGGGTTGCCGGCACCGTGGTCTCGCCGATCAGCCACCCGTTCTTCGAAGGCAAGCGCCTGCTGCTGTGCGATCTGCTCGACCTCGACGGCGAGACCGGCGGCTACCTGATCGCCGTCGACACCGTGGACTCCGGGGCGGGCGAGCGAGTGCTGATCTGCGACGAGGGCAGCTCGGCCCGCCAGATCTTCGGGGTGGACACCGGTCCCATCCGAGCGGTGGTCGTCGGAATCATCGACGAGATCGCCTGATCCCGGCCACCAGGAACCGCTCACCCGTTACCCCGCCGCGGTCACGACTTCACGGTTGGCGCTGCGGCCGGGTCCGCCCGATCGGGGACGACGACGGGCAACAAGGGCGGGACCGGCAGGCGGACCGCGTCCGCCACAACCCGGATCAGCTCGGCTTCCTCCGCCGTTGTCTTCCGGTCGTGCAGCACGGCCGCCGCTGCTCCACTGACGAAGGTCTCGCGACTTGCTCGATCCATGCGGGACAACCGATCCAGCGCCCGGTCGATCCGGTCGAAGGTCAGCTGCTCGATGGGGGGAACCGGCTCGGGCGGGAGGCCGATGGCCGACAGGGCAGCGTCGAACGCGTCCTGCGCTTGCGAGGTCCCGGAGCTGTTGAACTGCGCCAGGATCGCATACACGGCGACGGCCTCGACCTTCAGTTCGCCCAGCGAGGTGTCGTAGCTGACCGAGCCGTCATCGTGCTGGTCTTCGAGGTGGCGGAGCATCACGCGCCGGAGCACCCACCGGAACAGATCGTGGTCCGATTGCGAGCTCTCGAGGTCGTGGATCGCCTGGCCGAGCGCCACTTTGTACTCGTAGGGCGTCTGCCGGATGGCGTGGAGGGCGATGTCGATGGCTGGGAGCTGCAGCGTGCGGTCGAGATCGGTGATGACCGTGCCGGCGGCGTCGAGGTAGTCGGGCTCCATCGACACCGCTCGCCCAGCGACCTCCAACTGCTGAGGTCGAAGCTGAGGGTCGTTCGAAGCGAACGCCCCGACGACGGCCGCCACTGCCCCTTGCTTGGTACGCAGGAAGTCCTGGGTTTGCTGGGGGATCTGGGTCAGCAACGTGCGGGTGCGTTCGACGTGAGCGTCGGTCGGGCCCCCGAACGAGGGCGGTTCGAACGTCGGCGATGGCGCTGTCGGGCCACCTTGGGCCAGCGGTTCCGCTGACCCGCCGCCGACCAGGCTCGATGTGTCGATCGGCGAACCGGCCTGAGCCCCGGTGGGGAGGACGACCTGGCCCGGCCACCAGCCGCCCCGCTGGCCGGCGCCCGACGACGTCCCGGCGCCGGCTGAGGGGGTCTCGCCCGGTGCTGCCGGGGCGGGACGTTTGAACTGGCCGTCCCAGTCTGGGAGCAGGCGGGCGATGCGGTCCTTGAGCGATGGGTGGGTGGCGAAGCTCGCGCCGAGAGCTGACGCGAAGAAGAGATGGTTCGCTTCGGTGGCGTGGGCGGCTCGGACCTTGTTGTCTCTTCCCATGCCGCCGATCTTGATCAGCGCGTCCCCGATTCCCGAGGGGTCGCGGGTGTACTGGACCGCCGATGCATCGGCGAGGTACTCCCGCTGACGAGACACTGCGGCCTGGATCATGCGAGCGAACAGTGTGCCGACCGCGCCGATCACCAAGAGGCCGACGCCGGCGGCCACGATCAAGAGGGCGGTCCTGTCTTCCTTGCTGCGGCGGCGCGGAGCCCACCACAGCTGCTGCAGCAGGATGCGACCGACGACGGTGATCGCGGCAATGCCGAACACCCAGCCGATGATCCTCGTCTTGACCCTGGTGTCGCCGTTGCCGATGTGGGAGAACTCGTGGGCGATCACGCCTTGCAGCTCCCGCCGATTCAGTTGGAGCAGCGCCCCCCTGGTCACCCCGATGGCTGCGCTGTCGGCACTCCAACCGGCTGCGAACGCGTTGATGCCCGGCTCGTCGTCGAGCACGAACACCGCCGGGACGGGCATGCCGGAGGCGATCGCGATCTCCTCGACGATGTTGGCGAGCTGCTTCTCGGCTGGATCGAGGGTGTTGAAGTCGACCTGGCGGCCGCCCATCGAGGCGGCCACATACGAACCACCACCGCTCTTGATCTGGCTCGACTTGACCAGCGACGTTCCGACCACGGCGATCGTGGTGACCGGGGCCGCCACGGCGAGGGCCGTGACCGGTTGGAACTCGTCGGATCCGTAATAGAGCAGAGCGACCAGGAGAGCGGTGACGACGGCGATGATCGACAGGACGCCGAGCACCAGGAGGGCTATCAGCTTGGTCGTGCTCTGCTTCGCCTCCTCCTGATGGCTCTGGAAGTCCATCTCAGTCGCTCAGGTCCCCAGGTCGCGGCGGTTGGGGGCTGGTGTCATCGAACGACACCTGGATGTTGTCCCGCTTCTCGGGCTTCTCGTCCAGATCGAGATAGGCGCTGTCCTTGAAGCCGAACGTGTTGGCCAGCAGGACAGGGGGGAACGTGGTCTTGTACGTCTGATAGCCGTTGACCTGGTCATTGTAGTTCTGACGGGCGAAGGCGATCTTGTTCTCGGTGGTTGTCAGTTCCTCGGTGAGCTGAGCCATGTTCTGGTTCGCCTTCAGGTCGGGGTAGGCCTCGGCCACGGCCAGCAGCCTTCCGAGCGCACCTCCGAGCGCACCCTCCGACGAGGCCAGACGGGCCATCGCTTCGAGGTTCTCGGGATCGCCCGACACCTCGATCCGGGCCTGTGTGGCCGCCGCCCGGGCATCGACGACCGCCTCGAGCGTCTCCCTCTCGTGGCTCATGTAGCCCTTCACCGTCTCGACCAGATTCGGGATGAGGTCGTGTCGCCGTTCGAGCTGCACGTCGATCTGGGCGAAGGCGTTGCGCACCCGCTCACGAAACTTGACCAGGCGGTTGTAGGTGGCGACGAGAAAGAACCCGACGAGCACGACGAGCACGACGAGCACGACAATGAAGATGATCATGGGTTTCCTTCAACGTAGTCCGAGTCTTTCCATGACCATCCTAGGGCACCGAGAAGTGTGGCGTTCGGCGATGGGTTGCCTGCCGCCGACCGACGAACGAGGATGGGTCATGGCGAACTCGACCACCGTCCCGCCGGCTTCCCGTCTTCATCATCACGCCTACGTGGTTCACGACCAGGAGGCGACCAGACACTTCTACGAGGACGTGCTCGGCTTCCCGCTGACCGCAACCTGGTGCGAGGTCGAGGACGTCCGGGGCCGGAAACGGACCTACTGCCACACGTTCTTCTCGCTCACCGACGGCTCGGCGCTTGCCTTCTTCCAGTTCGCCGACCCCGAGGACACAGAAGAGCTCGCCCTCGACTCATCCCGGTCGCTCAACCACGTCGCCCTGGCCACCGATCCCGCCGGCCAGGCTGCGATCGCCCGCCGCTTGGACGACGCCGGCATCGCCCACCGGACCGTCGACCACGGATACTGCACCTCGCTGTACGTGACCGACCCCGACGGGTTGACCGTCGAGTTCACCGTCGATGCCCCGGATGCGGCCGAGCTCGACGAGCGGCAACGGGCTACCGCCCACGACGAGTTGCGACGGTGGCTGGCCGGAGACCACCGACCGAACAACGATGCCCGAGGCTCTTGATCAGCTGACACCCGACTCCACTGCCCTGCGGCGACGACTGCCCGTGGTGATCCTCTTGTCGACCGGCTTCATAGCGCTGGTGCTGCTCGGGCTCTGGGTGTTCCAACGCCAGCTGGTCTACTTGCCAGCAGGCGCTGTCCCGCCGGTCGAGGACGTGCTACCCGGCTGGTCCGAGGTGACGTTGGCAACGACGGACGGACTCCAGCTGGGTGCGTGGTACTCTCCACCCGAGCCGGGCCGGCCGGTGATCGTCGTCTTCAACGGCAATGCAGGCAACCGCGCCGATCGGGCGCCCCTTGGAGCCCGACTGGCATCGGCGGGTCTCGGTGTGCTGCTGGTCGACTACCGGGGCTACGGGGGCAACCCCGGTAGCCCGTCGGAACCAACGCTCGCCCTGGACGCCAGAGCTGCTGCCCACTTCGTCGGCACTACGGCTCCGGGCCACGGGTTGGTCCTCTTCGGCGAGTCGCTGGGGGCGGCGGTCGCGATCGAACTGGCGACCGAAGAGCCGCCGGCGGCCCTGATCCTCAGGTCTCCGTTCACCTCCCTCGTCGATGTGGCGCGAGCGCACTATCCGCTAGTCCCCGCCCGGTTCCTGCGGGACGAGTACCCCTCCGACGAGCGAGTCGGCGCCCTTCGGTCCCCACTGCTCGTCATCGTCGGCTCGGGGGACTCGGTCGTCCCGGCCGCCCAGAGCGAGCGGCTCTACGAGCTGGCTCCCGAACCGAAGGAGCTGCTCGTGATTCCCGGCGCCGATCACAACGACTTCGAGCTGTTGGCCGGCGGGGCGATGATCGAGGCGATCCTTCGCTTCGTCGACACCGCGACCGCCAACTGAGACCGGAAGCTTCGCCATGGCTGCGAACGAGGGAGACCGACCAAACCGGACGCCGAGGGCCTTCACCGCCATCGTCAAGGGTCGCGTCCAAGGTGTCGGCTTTCGCTTCACGACCTGGCGGCTCGCGGCGGAGCTCGGGGTTCTCGGCTGGGTCCGCAACCGGCCAGACGGTTCGGTCGAGGTCTGGGCTCAAGGCACCGAAGACTCCCTCGCTGCGTTGGCGTCCTTCCTCGACAACGGACCGCTCGGCGCGGTCGTCACCGCGGTCGAGACGAGAACGACCGATCCGGACCCAACGCTCGCCCGGTTCGAGATCAGGCCCTGAGCCCGCCCCGCCAACCCTCGGCCTGTGGGAACCTACCCCGATGACGATTGGCGACGCATGACCTCACGGCCCTACGTCGCCGGTCTCATGGCGCTGCTGGTGGTGGCGGTCGGCTGTGTCGACCCCCCATCGTCGAACGATCTCGGCCCAAGTGCGACGCCGACAGCGGTGACCACCGAAACGACATCGACGACGGTCGTCCCTGCCCTGGACGCGACCTTCGCCGCCATCGCCGAGCGGACGACGATGACAGAGGAAGCCCGCCGGCTGCTCGCGCTGTCGAGCCCGGCGCTGGTCGAGCTCGGTGGTCTCGGGGCCGCCTGCGGCCTCGAGCCGGAGATCTCGGTGCTCGGCTGCTACCGGTCCGGGCAGATCTCGGTGCTGGCCGTGACCGATCCCCGGCTCGACGGAATGGCCGAAGCGACGACCGCCCACGAGCTGCTGCACGCAGCCTGGGCCACGTTCGACGACGCAGAACGGGAACGGCTCAGCCGCCTCCTGCAGACCGCCTTCGACCGGGTGGCCACCACCGAGCTCATCGACCGGCTCGACCTGTACCGGGGCCGCGACCCGGCGTCGGTCGACGGTGAGCTGCATTCGGTCCTCGGCACCGAAATCGCCGACGTCGGCCCCGAGCTCGAGACCCACTACCGTCGCTGGTTCGCCGACCGCGCGGCGGTCGTGTCGCTGACGGTGGCGGTCCGTGCGACCTTCGCCTCGCTCGAGGACCAGGTCGACGCTCTCGACGCTGCCCTGAGCGAGCTGCAAGCTCGCATCGACGGACTCGAGACCACCCTCGACGCCGATCTGGCCGCCCTGGAGTCTCGGTCGGCCGAGCTCGAGGCGCTCCTCGCTGCCGAGCGGTTCGAGGAGTACAACGCCGGGGTCGGGCCGTTCAACGAGCAGGTTCGCCTCTACAACGAGTCGGTCGCCGATCTTCGAACCCTGATCGACGACTTCAACGCGCTGGCGCGGGAGCGCAACGCGCTCGCCGCGGCCTACACCGACCTCGTAGCCCAGATAACGACCAGTCCGGAAGCATTGCCGGTCGGGTGACCGAGGACGCGCCCCGGCTCGCTTCTCGCTAGAGGATCGGCTCGAGCGGATCGAGACCGAGCAGCACCCGTCCCGCGTCCTCGATGAAGTGGGGGGCGACCATGACCTGCTGGGCGACGACCGCAACGTCTCGTCTGGCCTTTCCGATGAGTGAGTCCTCGTAGTTGGCGCTGGTCCCGGCCGCTTGGTGGACCAGCTCGACGGCCCGGATCGACTCCTGGCACGCATGGGAGCACGCGAGTCGAACCAGAGCCCTCTGCCTACGATCGGCAACACCCCCGGCGCAGACGGTGTCCCAGACCTCGGAGACCGCGTCGAATACGAACGCCCGGGCCCCCCGCAGCGCAGCCTCGGCTTGCGCGTAGCAGAGCTGAGCCCGGGGTCGTTCCCGCAGCGCCCGGCTGGACAGGCGCGGTTGCTTGCTTGCGGCCAGCTCGACGAAGGCGTCGAGCGCGGCCCGAGCGATACCGGTGGCCACGCCGACCTTGTTGTAGGCGAGACGGGTGAACGGCGGCAACCGGTACAACGGGCCGTCGTGATTCGGCTTGCGCCCGGCGACCTCGGTGACCATGGCGTCGGGGACGAACAGGTCCCGCACGGCGACGTCGTGGCTGCCGGTGCCCCGCAGACCGTTCACGTGCCAGGTGTCGATGATCTCATAGCGAGAGCGGGGCACGACCACCTCGATGAGCCGGGTCGGCTCGGTGTCTTCGACGACACACTGACCCCAGAACAGCGTTGCGTGATGACAGCCAGAGGCGAAGGGCCATCGCCCGCTCACCCGCCATCCGCCCTCGACCGGGCGGGCCCGGCCCTGAGGATTCAACGCACCACACATCACCAGCTCGGGGTCCTCGGCGAACAGCCGACCAGCGGTGTCGGGATCCATGAGCGAGCCGCCGATGCCGACGGTCTCGATCCCGATCATCAAGGTCCAACCGATCGAACCGTCGGCCTCGCTGATCGCCTCGATCGCCTCGATCGTCGTTATCGGGTCGGCCTCGGCCCCTCCGAAGCATGCGGGGGCTGCTATCCGGTACAGCCCGGCCCGGGCCATGGCACGTACGACCGTCTCGGGCACATGCCGGCGCTGCTGGGCTGCTTCGGCGTTGTCGCGCACGAGGGGCTGGAGGGACTTGGCCGCCGCTACCGGTTGTTGGTCATGGCTGTGGTTCATCGGCCCTCCGCGGCTCTTGGCCCACGCCGTAGGTTCCCACACAGCGCCCGGGAGCAGCACGTCAACAGTTGCCGCATGCTCCGTGATCGGTGGTTGACAGGCTCGGTTGCCGCCAGCGAGACTCGCACTGCCAGCGACCAGGACCACTGCGAGGGCCTCGATGCACACTCTTGCTCACCCTCTTCGGAGAGCCGAACGGACGGCGGCCAGAGGCGAGGCGCTCGTCTGCGGTGACGTTCGCCTCACCTATGGCGAGTTCGTCTCACGCTGCCGGCGCCTCGGTACGGTACTGGCCGATCTCGGCACGGTTCGGAACGACCGGGTCGCGGTGCTGGCGTTCAATTCGATCCCGTTCATCGAGCTGTATTGCGGCGTCCCCTCGGCAGGTCGTGTGCAGGTTCCGCTGAACTTCCGGTGGGCCGATCCCGAGCTGGCCTACGCCCTCGAGGACTCGGGCTCGAAGGTGCTGTTCATCGACCGCGACCCCGGCCCGCTGGCCGATCTCGTCGAGACGGTCGTACGGCTCGACACCGGCGACTACGAGTCCCGCCTGGCCACGTCGACGGAGGAGGACTTCGATGCCAGCGTCACCCCCGACGACCTGGCCGGGTTGTTCTACACCGGGGGCACGACCGCGGCGTCGAAGGGGGTCATGCTCACCCACCGCAACCTGATCGCCAACACCTACAACTCGCAGATGCTGTCGCCGATCGAGCCGGGCGACGTGTACCAGATCATCGCCCCGCTCTTCCATGCCGCCGGCTCGAACTCCGTGCTGCAGTGCATCTACCAAGGTGTCCCCCAGGTGATCGTGCCGGCGTTCGATCCGGGCGCCACGCTCGACCAGATCGAGGCGGAGCACGTCACCTCGACGCTTGGCGTGCCGACGATGTTGGCCGCCCAGGTCGAGGCCCAGCTGGCCAGCCCACGCGACGTGTCGTCGCTGCGGGTCTACGGTCATGGCGGCTCCCCGGTCGCCACCGAGGTGATACGGCGGGCGGCCAAGGCCTTTCCGGCGACCGAGTTCGTGCACCTCTACGGCGCTACGGAGACCTCGCCCCTCGTGACCGGGTTCCGCCACGAGGAGCGATACCTCGACGAAGAGCGGGGCCGCAGCTGCGGTCAGCCGGTGCTCGGAGTGGAGCTGGAGATTCGCCGGCCGGACGGTACGCCGTGCCCGATCGGCGAGCCGGGCGAGGTGACCGCCAGCGGCGACAACATCATGGCCGGCTACTGGAACAAGCCCGAGCAGACCGATGCGGTCCTCCGTGACGGGTGGTACAGCACCGGCGATGTCGGCCGCATCGACGACGACGGCTACCTGTATCTGCTCGATCGGTCGAAGGACATGATCATCAGCGGCGGTGAGAACGTCTACTGCACCGAGGTGGAAGAGGCGATCTACACCCACCCGGACGTGCTCGAGGCCGCGGTGTTCGGCATCCCCGACGAGAAGTGGGGCGAGGTCGTCCACGCGGTTGTCGTGCCCCGGGCCGGCACCGAGGTGACCCCGGACGACATCATTGCCCACACCCGGGAGTCGATCGCCGGTTACAAGGTGCCCCGCTCGGTCGAGCTTCGGTCAGAAGAGCTCCCGAAGTCGGGCCCGGGCAAGGTGCTCAAGCGGGAGCTCCGCACCCCGTACTGGGCCGATCGCGACACCCAGATCAACTGAACGTCGTGGAAGTCACCGAATCGTGCCGGCCCTCGGGGCCGGCACGATTCGGTGACGGTCAGGGGTTCTCGTACAGCAGCGTCGAGACGACGCCACCGTGGTCCGACGGCCACAGTCCCGACGGGGTCTTCTCCCAGAACCGGTCGAAGAACACCGTCGAAAGCGAGATGGCTTCACCGTCGACCCGGATGAAGATGATGTCGATCCGCTGGCTCAGCTGGGAGTACGGGTTCAGCAGGTCCTCGGCCTGGCAGCAGGTGTTCTCCTGCTGGGGGATGAAGCCGAACAGCCGGATGTCCCAGGCGTCGACGAAGCCTGCATCGGCGATGATGTCGTAGGCAACCGTACCGGGCTCGGCGTTGAAATCGCCAACCAGGATGGTGGGGTTGTCGATCTTGCTCAGGATGCCGACCAGCTCGTCCGCTTGTGGGATCTGGCACGGGATCGGCCCGTCGACGACGCAGATTCCCTCGAAGGTCTCAAAGTTGGGCTCCACCTCGAGGTGGGTGTTGACGAAGGTGAACTCGTCGCCGTCGACCTTGGCGTGGACGAGCGTCCAGCCGCGGGTGAACTCGATTTCCGTGATCGGCTTCTCAGGGGGCGGCGGGAACGGCACCCTGAAGTTGACCTGGTAGTTGCCAGAATCCTTACTCAGGATCTCGGTGCCCTCCCGGGCCAGGATCACGTCACGGTCGATGAGGTTGCCCCAGACGAACCCGTCCGGATCGAGGGGCAGTGAGACCTTGGCGTTCGTGACCTCCGAGGCCACGAAATAGTGCTCGCCCCGCTCAGCCAGCTCGTCGAGCAGGATCTGCAGATAGTTGAGTTGGGGCTCGCCGGGCACCGGCTCGCCGAACTGCCCGAAGGTCACGCTGAGGTCGGACACCTCCTGCAAGCCGATCAGGTCGGGATTGCGGTCGTCGATCTCCTCGGCGATGGTGGCCGCTCGCTCTTCGAAGTCGGTGGCTTCGATCGTTTCGAGGATTTGGACCGGGTTGAAGCTACTGAGGTCGGCGCCGACGTAGAGGTTGAGGGTCATGACCTTGGGGCTGGCGATATCGCCATGGCCGTCGGCTTCCGCCGGCGAGACAACTCCGCCCATGAAAAAGAGCAGCCCGAAGGCCACCGTCACTATGCTCCGCCGCATTGATACTCCTCGTTGTGGTTGGCCCGGGGTTCTAGCACGCTGCTGCCTTACACCGCAAGCATCTGGTCACAGTTGCTCCCCGTGGACCAGCGAGGTCGAACACGCAGGTCATGGGCACGAGAGCCCAGGCACTCGAACCGTTCGTCACTGACGGTGATTGCCACCTCACCGAGCGGGACCGAGCGGTCAAGAGGGACCACCGCCGAGCGGCGGCGCCTCCCGGTGACGACGTGGCTGTCGTGGGCCGCCGGCCTGGCCGCGGGTGGCCGTTGCCGGCCGAGCTCGGTTGATGTTCCGCAGTCGGGAATCGACCGCAGTGATCAGCCACAAGACGATCGCCTCGCCGATCTCGTGCGCGCTGTCCTCCTAGACGAAGTGGATGCCGGGCACAGTCACCTCGTGATCACCATCTCCTCCCCTGCCGGTGATCGGAAGCCCTGGAAGAGGTTGCGGCCCCGCTCGGGGAACTCGTCCCAGGTGAGTGGACGGACGAGGGCCTCCATGTAGGCGATCCCCGCGATCCGGTCTCGGTGCCGGTTGGCCCAGTCGAACCCGAGGGCCGAGCCCCAGTCGTGGACGACCAGCACGACGTCGTCTCCGAGGTCTATCACCCAGCCCCCGAGCCCGCCGATTGACACGGTCGGCCGACCAGGTGACAGTGGCGGGATCCCGAGCGGGTCCGGTTCAAGGGGGACAGCGTCATGGCGCTCAGCAGCTTGCTCGACATCGAACTCAGCGTTCCCGGCCCGGCATCGGTCGCTGACTTCTGGCAGCGCCGGGGAATGCGACGGACGGCAGAGGGGTCATGGGGACCGAGGATCGCGACGTGCAGCTCCGGATCGTCGATGGCGACTACCGGCACCTGTCCGAGCTCCACCTGGGCTGCGACACCGAGCAGGATCTGGCTGCCATCGCCGCCCGGACCGAAGCGCTCGGTGTCGACTCCACAATCGCCGGCACCAGGCTGACCTGCACCGACCCGGTGTTCCACCACCGAGTGGTCATCGACGTGACGACCCCCCATCCGCTGACCCC
>JAOTYQ010000617.1 GCA_029861725.1 Acidimicrobiia bacterium
GTCTCCGACGGCCGTGATATCAATCCCACCCCCCCCGAATGGCCAGCGAGAACCACTGAACTGCAGGTGGACTCGATGACCGACGCCGGCCGTCGCCGGTCGGGCCAGCGTCTCTACACCAGCATCGTGAACAAGTCCCAACGCACGCCGAGCATGACCATGACAAGTGAGCAGAGCACGGTCATCGTGGTCAGGATCCGGAACCCGCTATGCCAGCGCCGGGTGAGCCACGCCCAAATGGTCATGACGGCGAGGGCCAAGATCAACACTCCGGCCAAGGGCGAGATCCAGGCCAGAAGCACGGCGGAGGCGAGGTCACGACTCGGCCCGAGCGAAAAGGCCAAGGCGCCACGGCTGGCGTAGTCATCGTTGAGCTGCGTCACCAGGAGGGCCATGGCGATGGTCGTCACCGCGACCAGCAAGGCCAGCCCGTAGGCGACCATGGCCGTCCGGTCCACTCTTCGTCCCGGTTGGCGCACGAGGCCAGCAGGGCTGAACGTCCTCAACTGGTTCAGAGCTTCAACACTGGCTAGCTCCGATGCCCCGTAGCGGTGGCGCTCTCGTCGGCTGAGAATCTGCGAGTGTTGGGTCGGGCAGACGTCGTGTCTCTATAGCGCTAGGAGCCCGTTTCTCGACTCCCGCCCCTTGCGGCTTCCAGGGCTCGGTTGGACGTCAGGCTGCTGCCAGCAAGATGACAGCCCTCGCTGATCAACAATCAGTGCAACCGTTCGGGGACGCAACGGCCAATACTCACAGCTCGATGATGCTCACGTTCAAGGCGGCAGACCGTCCGGCATCGGCAACCAGTTGCCGATCGCCGAGAAGTCCGATCCAGTCGACGGACAGTGATGCCCAGCGCTCTCCGTGAGGTGGCGAGTGTTCCCGATCACCGAAGCCACGCCACACGCCCGGACTCGGGCGCGGCAGTCTGTCGTTCCTGAGCGGTGTTACCGAGTGGGTTCCTCGGTCTCGCTGTTGAGGGCCTGCGCGCCCCTGATGTGCCTGATTGTTCGCGCTGTGCTGACCACGAGCCTTGTCGACCGGGCCCGCTGTGCTCGCTAGTTGTAGAACGTGAGCATGAAGACGAAGACGGCTGCTCCCATCGCCCCGGCCAGCCCCGCATCTCGCCAACTGACTTGCGATGTCTCGGTGTGAGAGATCCTTTCGAGACGGGCGAAGAGCGGCCGGTGCAAAGCCGACAAGGACGCCACCAGAGCCACGCTGGCGCCTAGCGCGATGCTGCGGTTCTGCTGCGCCATCCCTGCCGGCGAGGAAACGCTTGAACCCATCACGCCCAGATAGACGACCGCTCCCAACATCAAGAGCGGGACTCCGGCCAGAAAGGTCACCAACTTCGTCCAATACGGGTCCTCGGCGCTGATTCCTGCCAGAGGCATCAGCAGCAGTATCCACACCGAACCTGCCACCAGCAACACGGTCACCGCGAGGCCGATCATCGCCGGGGGTACTCCGGCCTTCATGACGCTTACCCAGTCGGACTCGAGATTCGGATAGTCGACGAGGCCGATGATCATGCCGACACCCTCCTGAAGCAGAGCCAGCGGACCCCACATCACCAGCGGAAGCCACCGTGCGGAACGCCTCCGCCACACGAAGAGGCTGACGCCCGCACCCACAAAGAGATTCAGGACAGGTCCGGCGGCCGACTCGATGGCGAGCCTCAGCTGACTGACACCGCGGAGGTCGCCGTAGTCGTTGTAGGAGAGGTCGAAGGGGTGGAGCACGATCCCCTCAACCGGGACGTCGGCAATGGCAGCCCCGATGTAGTGGCCGAATTCGTGCACGACCACCCCGAACAAGTAAGCGAACACCGACGCGCCCAAGACGAGCACCATCGCCCGGGCGAGGTAGGAGGGCTCGGCGATCCCTCGGCTCGACGGATGGGTGGCGTGCCCAGTCGTCACCGCAACACTCTCCAGAGGCCCCGCACCTTGGGATACCGGAGTCCCCATCTCAACCCCCTTCGAGCTGACCGTATCGCCGCAGGCATCCGTTCACCAGGGTTGGAAGGCCTTGGAGCGGCGCTACGGCCACCTGCGACCCAGTGCCACTTCAGCCGCCCATAACCGGCAATCTGATCAGCAACCTGGCGATCGATGATCGCTCTGAATCCTGGGATCCCTGCCGCCCGATAGTGCTCACAGGCGACGGCCGTTGAACACGCTGGTCCGGCACGAGCCGAGTGCTCGGGATCATCGGCCGCCGAGCATCGTTCACCACTGACGGTGACGACCAGGCGGTCGTCGAGCTGGGAAGGCTCACCGCACCCGTGCGTGGTCGCGTTTCAGCGTGCTTCAGGCACGCAACACGCCGGCACTGCAGCGCGGTGCTCTGGCATTCTCGGGCATTGTTATCGACTGGGTTCATCAGAGCACGATTATCAAGCGACCTTGCCGCTTTCTTGTGAGTCTGACTCGTAGAGGTTCGCCTTGATTGGGAGACGGGATGTAGAGGTTGCTAGGTAGGACGATCGACGTTGCGGGGACGGGCCGCACGATCGATGCTCGGCGAGGACCTTCCCCTCATCGACGCTCGAGTCACGGTCGAGCACCTTCTCGCGCACCGCTCGGGAATCGGCGACTACCTCGACGATGACGAGGTGAAGGACTCGAATGACTACCTCATGCCGGTCCCGGTACACAAGCTCGTCGTCACCGAGGACTACCTCGCGATCCTTGACGGCCATCCGGCCAAGTTCGCCCCCGACGAGCGATTCGGGTACTGCAACAGCGGGTACGTCGTGCTCGCACTGATCGTCAGAGCGTGTCTTGGGAAGGCCGTTCCATGATGTCATCGAGGAGCGGGTTAGCCGGCCGGCCGGCATGGTCGACACGGCATTCCTCCGCTCCGACGAACTCCCGGGACGAGCCGCCGTCGGGTATGTCGACGATCAAGGACTGAGAACGAACGTATTCCACCTCCCCGTGCGTGGCAACGGTGACGGCTGCATCTACACGACGGCGGCTGACGTCCACGAATTCTGGAACGCCCTCATGAACGGACGAATCGTGTCGCCTGACACCGTCGCTGAGATGATCAGGCCACGCAGCGAGGACCCGGCCAGGTCAATGCGCTACGGCCTCGGCCTCTGGCTCGATGCATCGACCGACGCGGTATCGCTCCACGGTTTCGACCCCGGCGTCGGGTTCGTCTCCGTCCATGATGCAGCCAACCAGCAGACCTATACCGTCCTGTCGAACAAGAGCCGAGGCGCATGGCCATGTAGCCAGAGGATCTCCAGCCTGCTCGCCGACACATTCTGAGGCGCCGACGTAGCAAGCTCTCTCCAGATCTCCGCTCACGCCGCCGTCGGTCAATGCGGCTTGCGGGCAATGGCGAAGTGATGATCATTCTGGAATCGGTAGGCGCCTCGGCTGTCCCGACAGTGCTCGATGGCCGCCAACACATCGTCCTTGACGATCTCCGGGTCGGTATGTCTCAGCGCGGGCACGGCTGGACCCACGCTCGAGAGCGCTCGCCACGCCAGTTCGGCGTCCGGCCATTCGATCATCGAGACCCGAGCACCTCTCTCGACGAGTTCGAAGCCACCATCGGCCAACATCTGTTCGGCGACGCCGGGGGCGGCGATGTTGTTCAGGCGCTTCATGCTGTCGAAGTGCTCTTGGGGGGCATGACGACCGAACGCTTTGAAACAGCCGCGGAGATCGTTCGGAGTGCCCCCGCCCCAGAAGCTGAGGCCGATCATGCCTCCAGG
>JAOTYQ010000616.1 GCA_029861725.1 Acidimicrobiia bacterium
AGCAGATCGCGTCGTGGCTCATGACGGTCGCCCGCCGCCAAGCGTGGCGGGTACGGAACGACCGGAGGCGGCTGTTCCCCGAGGGAAGCACCCTCGACGGCAACGATCCCGATGTGGTCGATCCGATCGCCGATCATGACACCAACCTGTGGATCTACGAGGGCCTGGGCCGCCTCGATCCGCCGTGTCGTGACCTCTTGACCGCACTGTACTTCGACCCCCGGAGTCCGTCGTATGCCGAGATCGCGGCCCGCTTCGGTCGCCCGGTGGGAAGCATCGGGCCGACCCGGGCTCGGTGCCTTCAGCGGCTCCGAGCGATCCTCGGTGAGGCCCGCTGGCAGTGAGTGACGATCCAGGAGCCCACGACTTCGCCGAGCTCCTCGACTGGATCGAGGGCCGGCTCGCCCCAACCGAGGCGGCCCTCGTCGCCGACCGGGTGCGCCGTGGTGGGGACGAGGCCCGGGCCACGGTCGAGTGGCTCCGAAGCTTCGTCCTCTTCGCTCGAGACAACACCATTCCCGAGCCGCCGCCGATGCTTCGCCAGCGGCTCCGCCAAAGCTTCGAGGATCACTTCGGGCGAGGCCGTCCCCTGGTCCGCTACCTCGCTACGCAATCCTTCGACAGCCGCAGCGAACCGACTCTCGTCGGAGTCCGCGGCGGCGATGACGATGAGACCGGCCTCTACCAGCTGGCGTTCACCACACCGGTCGCCGACGTCGTGATCGACGTCGCTCCGGTCGATCCGGAGCACCTCCGCCTCGACGGCCAGGTGCTGCAGACCGACCGGTCGGCTCCGATGTGGGAAGCCGCGCTCAACCATCCCGCTGGCTCGATCGCCGACCGCCGTGGTGATCTGCACGGCTCCTTCTCACTCGTCGACGTGCCGGTGGCCGACAGCCAGCTGTTCTTGACGAACGGCTACGTCCAGATCGCCGTGCGCTTGCCGCTCGCCGGAACTGGGGGCTGAGCCGTGGTGTCAACCCACGGCGTCGAGTACCTGATCGAGGCGATCTCGGAATCCGACGCCACGAGCGCCTTCGAGATGCTTCGCGCTACCGGCCAGCTCGACCCCGAGACCTCCCAGGAGCTGCTCGACATCGCCGCCCGGCACGTGCAGTCCGATCCTGCGCTGGCCGCCAAGGCTCTGGCCGTCTGCGAGGCCGCGGCCGCAGAGGTCGGGCCGCCCGAGGTCGAGCCCGCCGCTCGCTACCTCCGGGCTCGGCTCAGCCTGAACCTCGGAGAGCCGGAGCACGCACTCGAGCTCATCGATGACGCGAAGCGAGGCTGGCTCGCGCTCGAACGACCGCTGGACGCCTGGCGGACCGAGCTCGGCCGGATGCACGTGCTCGACGACCTCGGCCGTCACGGCGACTCGCTCGATGGCTCGCAGGCGCTGCTCGCCGAGCTCGACGGCTTCGACGCGACCCCTCTCGGACCGGGCGACCGGGTCCAGCTGCAGTGGCTGCGGGCCGCATCGCTCGAGAGTCTCGGTGTTGCCTGGGGACTGATAGGCGAGCACGAGCGCGCTCTCGAGGCCTATCTCGGTGCCGAAGAGGTCTATCGCCAGCTCGGGAAGCCGACCGACGTCGCTCGTTCGTTGGCCAACTGTGGCGTCGAGCTGATCGCCGTAGGTCGAGCCGTCGAGGGGTTGGAGGTGTTCAACTCGGCGACGCCGATGTTCGCCGAGGCCGACGATCGGCTGAGCTACGCCAAGTGTCTCGGCCACACGGCCGATGCCGAGATGCTGCTTGGTCGTTACGGCGTGGCTCTCGCCCGCTTCGAGGAAGCCCGGTCCATCCTCGACGAGCTCGGCGCTCGGACCGAGTCCTGTCGCCTCCAGCTGCATACCGTCCGGGCCTACCTCGCTCTCAACCTGGTCGACGAGGCCGAGACGATCGCCGAGTCGGCGGCCGGCACGCTGGCGGCGCTCGGGGCTCGTCACGATCTGGCCGAGGCTCACTGGCTGGTGGCGGTGGCGAAGCTCAGGGTCGGGCGGCCCGAGGCCGCCCTCGAGTCCGTGGAGGCGGCGATAGCCGGCTCGGCCGACGCCGACGACCCCCCGCTCTACATCAAGGCCCTCGTGACCAAGAGTGAGGCCATGGCCGAGACCGGGAACGTGGCCGGAGCACGTCGAGTGGCTGAGCAGGCGCTGTCCGCCACCGCCAGCGGAGCCTGGCCGACCGACGAGCTCCACGCTCGCCTCGGACTCGCCCAGCTCCTCGACGACGAGCCTGTGGCCGACGACCATCTCCAGCGGGCCCTGGCCCTCGCCGACGATCTCGCCCTGCCCCACGTTCGCTACCCGGTGCTCCTGCTGCTCGGCCGCCTGAGGCGCCGACAGGGCAGGATCGAAGAGGCGAAGCTCCTGCTGGCCGACGCCGTCGAGGTGGTCGAGGGTCTTCGGGGGAGGCTGCCCGACGAGGCGATACGGGCCAGCTATCTCGAAGGTCGGACCGCAGCCCACGGCGAGCTGATCTCGATCTATCTCGATCCGCTAGCGGGTGTCGAAGGCGTCGACCTCGACGCGGCGTATGGCTTGGCCGAGGCGTCGAAAGCCAGGACGCTCAGCGATCTGCTCACGGGCATCGTCCGTCCGAGTGCATCGCCCCAGAGCCGGGCCGAGGCCGATCTCGAAGCGGTCTACAGCACCATGGCCGCCGGTGGGGTCGAGATGACGGCCGACCGGCGACGGCGGGTGGCCCAGCGTGCGACCCGGCTCGAGCGCGAGGTCAGCATCTCCAAGATCCAGACCGCCGCACGTAACTCCGAGACGCTCGCCGGGTCTCCAGTGTCGCCGCCGACGGCGAGGCCCGGGTCTGGCGATCAGGTCGTCGAGTATCAGGTCATCGGCGACGAGATCATCGCCTTCGTGTGGTCGGAAGGGCGGCTGGCATTGGCGCAGGAGCTGAGTCGCGTCGACCGGATCGTCGAACTGCTGGCCGAGTGGGATCGCCAGCGGATACGGGCGCAGGTCGGCAACCAGGTCGGCTTGGCCCACCGCGGGGCTCTGGCCGCGAGCGCCGACCAGGTGCTCAGGGACCTCTGGTTGGCCTCGTTCCGAGCGGTCGAGGCCCACCTCGAGGAGTCGGCCGGTCGAACCGACGGCGGTTCCGGGCCGCCGCCGCTGATCGTCGTGCCTCACGGACCTCTTCACCAAGTGCCGTTCCACGCGCTGATCGGGGATGAGGGGCCGGTCGGTCGTCGGTGGAGCGTCACGCTCGCACCGAGCTTCGCCGTCGCTGACGCGTTGCGGCTCGCTCCTTGGCGCCCGGCCCATGGCCGATCGTTGGTGCTCGGCGTTCCCGACTCGGCTGCTCCGGCGGTGACTCAGGAGGCGATGTTCGTGGCCGATGCCGTACCAGGCGCCGACCTCCTCCTCGGTTACGAGGCAACCGCCGATGCGCTCGTCGCCAACGCCAGCGAGCGTGACGTCATCCACTTCGCCTGCCACGGGATCCACCGGGCCCGGAATCCGATGTTCTCGTCGCTGAAGCTCGCCGACCGCTGGCTGACCGCCCGTGAGGTCCTCTCGCTCCGGCTCGACCGGAGCCTCGTGGTGCTGAGCGCCTGCGAGTCCGGTCGGCAGAACGGACAGGGCGCGCTGAACGAGGCGATCGGTCTCGCCCGCTCCTTCGTGGCCGCCGGCGCCAGTGCGGTGGTGGTCAGCCTCTGGTTGGCTGGGGACACGGTCACCGCCGACCTGATGCAGACGTTCTACGGCCGGTTGGCCGCCGGT
>JAOTYQ010000619.1 GCA_029861725.1 Acidimicrobiia bacterium
GTACCGCAGCAGCGGCCCCGCCCCGGCGGCCAGCAGGGTGCAACAGGTAGAGCACGAGGCGTTGGCGTTGCTCGTGGCCGAGCGGGCAGACGTTCGTGTCCCCGCCGTGGTCGAGGCGGGTCAGGACGAGGGCGGTGACGTCATGCTCGTCGTGGTCGAACCCGACGGCACCCCTATCGGCGAGCTCGAAGCCGACGCGGTGACCGGCGAGGCACTTCAGGACCTGTGGCGGGCGCTCGATCGGTTGCGCAAGATGAACGTCGCGCACGGGAACATCGGAGCGGGCACGGTGCGGATCGCGTCCGACGGTCCGTCGTTCGTCGACTTCGAGCATTCGTCCCTGCTTCCGACCGCGCAGCAGTTCGGCGCCGACGTCGCATCGCTGCTCGGCGTCACGGCCGCCTTGGTCGGCCCCGACCGAGCCGTTGACGCGGCGTTCGCAGCGTTCCCCCGTCAACGCCTGATCGCGGCGCTTCCGTACCTGCAGGACGCCGTGGTCGATCCGAGCCTGCGGAGCCACATGAGGCGGTCGAAGGTCAAGTTCGGCCAGATCCGATCGCGGCTTGTCGAGCGGCTGGGCGTCGACGAACCGAAGCTCGTCGACGTCAAACGCGTCAGCGTGCAGGACGTCGTCGTCGTGTTCTTCGCCATCATCGCCGTCAACGCGCTGATCTCCCAGATCGCTGAGGTCGGGTTCGACACGCTGGTCGACGAGCTGCAGACCGCGTCGATCGGTTGGCTGATCGCCGCCTTCTTCATCAAGATGCTCGGCTACTCGACGGCCTACATGGGCATCAAGTCGGCGGTCACGCAGCCCGTTCCGTACGCACCGACGGTGCTCTTGCAGTCGGCGAACAGCTTCGTCGGACTCGTGGTGCCGTCGACCGTCGGCAAGGTGGCGATGGACGTGCGATTCCTCCAGAAGCTCGGTGTGCCGACAGCGACCGCCGTCGCCCAGGGTCCCGTCATCAGCTTCTTCGGCTTCATGATCGAGATCGCCCTCCTCCTGGTCACCTCGTGGGCGCTCGGGCAGGCGATCGACACCGACAGCCTCGGTGAGCAGGACTCCGGTGGCCTGCTGGCGATCGTCGGCGTCGTAGTGGTGGTCGGGTTGATTGTCATCGCCACTGTCCCGAAGCTGCGGGCCAAGGTGTGGCCGAAGGTGAAAGAGGCGTACGAGTCGGTGAAGGGCGTCGTCACGTCCCCGGCTCGCCTCGGCGGGATCTGCTTGAGCGAGTTCCTCGAGAAGATCGTCGGCGCGCTGGCGCTCGCCGCGGTGGTCGCCGCATTCGGGGCGAGTGTGCCGTTCACGGCGTTGGTCTTCGTCAGCGTCGGCACCGGGCTGCTGGCCGGCTTGGCCCCCGTCCCGGGTGGGATCGGCGTCGCCGAGGCGACGATGACCGCGCTCCTCACCGGGGTCGGCCTACCCGCCGAGCAGGCCTTCTCGATCGCCGTCACCTACCGGCTGGTCACCTCATACCTACCGCCGGTGCTCGGCTTCTTCTCACTCAACTGGATGACCGAGAAGGGCTACATCTGATCGACCGCGTGCCGGTCCGAAATCGACCGCGGCTCCCGAAATCGGTAGTGTGGCGGCGGTGAGTGAGCTCCACCCTCTGTCGGACTCGTCCGCACCAGAAGAGAGTGCGGCTGTCGACGATCCGGTGTCGGCGGAATTGCCGGTTCGCACCACGTTCCTCCATCGACCTCCGCCGCCCGACGACGCGGTGGTCCGCCCACGGCTCCTCACAACGCTCGACCACGGTCTCGACCTTGCGGCAACCCTGGTCTGCGCTCCCGCTGGGTTCGGCAAATCGATCATCGTCAGCCAATGGGCCGAGTCGATCGACCGTCCGGTGGCCTGGCTCGCGCTCGATGCAGCAATCGATGATCCGCGCTGGTTCCTGATGCATCTGTCCGAGACGGTCCGCCGGATCGTACCCGGCGCGCTCGACGTCGTGACACAGATGACGAGCGCGCCCGAGCTCCCGGACCTCCACGCCGTCATCCTCGAACTGTCCAACGAGCTCGACGAGATACCGCAGCCAATTGTCGTCGTGCTCGACGACTATCACCACATCGCCTCACCGGCGGTGCACGAGGTCGTGTCGGAGCTGATCCGGCATCCCGCTGAGTCTGTCCACTTCGTGATCATCAGCCGACACGAGCCGTCCCTGCCGATCGGCCCTTTGCGACTTCGCGGGCATCTCGCGGAGCTGCGGATGGCCGATCTCGCGTTCACCGGGGAGGAACTGGAGCTGTTTGCGAAGCAGCAGTTGCAGCGTGACCTCCGCCCCGAACAGTCTCGCCAGTTGCTGCTGGCGACCGAGGGTTGGCCCGCTGGGGTGCGTCTGGGGATCGAGGCGCAGCGCCTCAGCGGTCACGCCGAGTTCGTCGGCGTCGGCTTCCTCGACCAGGCCGTCCAGGACGACATCCTCGCCGAGATCCTCGATCGAGTTCCGCCGCCGGTCCGGCGCAACCTGCAGGTCGTCGCCCATTTCCCCATCTTCAGCGCAGAGCTCTGCGATGCCGTTATCGTGCCGAGGGTTCCCGGGCCGGCGACGATGACGGGTGCAGAGTTCATCGACTGGTTGCGCCGGCACAACCTGTTAATCGTGCAACTCGACGACGACGGAGTCTGGTTCCGCTTCCATCATCTCTTCGCCCACCTCCTCGACAACTGGCGGGCGGTCTACGGCCCCGATCCTCAGATCGAGGAGCGGGACGTGCGGGTTCGGGCGGCAGGTGTCTTCCGTGCTCACGGCATGATCGACGATGCGATCGAGCAACTGCATCTCGCCGGCGAGGACGCCGAACTCGCCGCTGTGGCCGCCGAGTTCGGGAGCCAGCTGATCGAAGAGGAGCGCTGGTCCGAGCTCGAGCGCCTGCTCGCCAGTATCCCGAGCGACGTCCTCGACAGCGAGCCCCGACTGCTGGTGCTGCAGGCGTGGCTGTTCGGTGACTTCCAGTCACGTCACCGTGAGATGAGTGGCGTGCTCGATCGGGCCGAAGCGATGCTCGCACCGAGGAACGGCCCGGGGCCGGCGGCCGACAGCAGCCTCAGAGGCCAGATCGCCGCCCAGCGCGGCGCCTACGAGAAGCTCATCACGGCGGACTTCGATGGCTCGGTGGCCGACGCCGAGCTCGCACGGGAGTTGTTGGCGACATCGCCGGGTCGCCACCTGACCTTCGCCTACGTCCTCGGTGTCGTTGCGCTGTCGGGCGCCGGCCGCACTGAGGAGGCACACCGCTTGGCGAACTCGGTGCTGGGCGACGAGCGGTTCGCCGGGGCGCCGTTCGATCCGATGGCGTGGGCGCTGCCATACCTCGGATGGCTCGAGGGCGACCTGGCACTGGAGGAACGCCACGCAACCCAGCTGTTGGCGATCGGGGAACGCTTCGGCATGCCGGACACCATCGCCACCGCCCACTACTTCCTGGGCACGGCTGCTTACGAGCGCAACCGGCTCGATGAGGCAACGCAACACCTGAGCAAGGTCCTCGACCTCCGGTTCGCGACGCAAACGGTCAACCCGGTTCATTCCTGGATCGCACTCGCACTGGCTGAGCTGGCGCAGGGGCGCACCGATGACGCCGATGTCTCCGCTGCGTCGATGATGCAGTTCGTGCTCGATACGCACAGCGACTACCTCCACCCAATCGCCGAGGCGTTCGTGGCCGAGCTCGATCTTCGCCGCGGCCGATCTGCCGCGGCGCTCAGATGGGTGCGC
>JAOTYQ010000618.1 GCA_029861725.1 Acidimicrobiia bacterium
GCGGACGGCCCGTCGCCGAGCGTCACGTCGATCGCCAGCACCACCCGGTCGACGTCGACCCTGGTCACCTCGACCCTCGGCACGATCGTGGCGTCGGCGTGGGTCGGCGCCTTCCAGCGAGCATCGAGGTGCGCTCCGTGGAACAGCACGCCCGGGCCGAACCGAGCCAAGATCGGCTCCAGAGCGAAGGCCAGCACGTGGGAGCCGCCGGCGATCGGCCGTTCGAGGCCGGCCTTGCGGGCTGCTTCGAGGTCGCTGTGGATCGGATTGTCTGGCGATGCGGTGTCACGGGCCGCCATCATCGCCAGCGACACGACGAGCGGGGCGCCTCCGAGCACCTCGCCGACGTCGGCCCCCCGCAGCTGCTCGACGTGGGGGTTGGCCTCCGCCGCCGCCCGATCGGCGACCGGGGCCGGGGTGTCGGCCAACGCCAGCCCTTCGGTGCCGTCGGCCAGGCCGTCGACCGCCCGGTACGAGAGGAGCCCGGTGGTGAGGTTGGTGGCCACCAGGGCGCCGCCGCTGTCGTGGGAGACCGAGGTCGTCGTGCCGTAGCGCCGGCCCTTGCGGACGTACCGTCCTGTCGCTTCACCGGAGACCGTGAACGCATCGGTCCGCCCGAGCGGCCGGTGGATCGTGAACTGCTCCCGTGCCCACACGCCACCGGCGATCGGGGAGGCCTTGTCCTTCTCCTGCTGCTCGCTCTCCTCCGAGCCGTCGACGGGGGACCGTTCGGTTCGGGGCTGGCGGGCCAGGAGGAACAGAGTCATGCCGGTGATGAGGTCGGGCGGGACGAGCCCGTCGGCGACCAGCGCACGGGTGACTGCGCCGTGCTCGCCCATGCCGGCGGCCGCCCCCTCTATCCGGGCGTCGGAGAAGGGACCGATCACCGGCTCCAGCGGTTGGGGCCAGGCTGGGCTCACGAACGGGCCAGGGGACCGCGCAGGAGCTGGCCCGGGGTAGCCCCGGTCGGCTGGCCGTCCTCGACGAGAACCGAACCGTTGACGATCGTGGCCGCGAACCCCGATGCCGTCTGCCGCAGTCGTCGGGCCCCGCCCGGCAGGTCGTGCACCAGCTCCGGGATGTCGGGCGTGACGGTCGCGAGGTCGAAGATGTTGATGTCGGCGGCCTTGCCCTCGGCCAGCACGCCCCGGTCGGTGAAGCCCCAGGCGTCGGCCGGGGTCTTCGTCATGGCGTGCACCGCCTCCTCGATCGTGAACGCCTCGGCGTTGCGAACCCAGTGGCCGAGCAGGTGGGTCTGGAGCGACGAGTCCATGATCTGGCTGACGTGGGCCCCGCTGTCGGAGAACGTCGGGATCGCCTTGGGGTGGCGCATCAGCTCCAGCACGATGTCCTGGTCTTGGTTGGCCGCGGCCTGGATGAAGAACGACTCGAGATCGGCGGCCAAGGCCTCATCGAGGAACGCATCCATCGGGCCGATCCCGCGCTTGGCGGCGATCTCGGCGATCGAGGTGTAGGGCGGCAGCCCGGAGGTGAGGGGGAAGACCCACTCCCAGTCGGGCTTGCGGGCCTCGGCTCCGATCGCTCGGCCGTAGTCGCCGGTCTCGGCCGCCCGCACGAGCGCCTGTCGGGTCGTCGGGTCGCTCAGTGCCCGCTTCTGCTCGGCCAGCGGTTGCGTTCGGAGGTCCGACCACAGCTCCAGGCCGTCGAACGGGAGCCGGGTGAGGAAGGAGAGCAGCACCCCGAACTGGCGGGTGTGGACCTGCCCCCACGACCGGCCTCCGGCAGCGTTGATCCGATCGAGCAACTCGACGACCGGGCGCCATAGGTGGTCGTCGGACCCGAACGCCAACATGCCGTACGTGATCGGCACGCCGGTCGCCACCGCCAGATCGACGAGCCTGGCGATGTAGGCCTCCCGCTTCTCCGGGTCGCGGGACCGGAGATGGGCGTGGTGCGACAGCTCGAAGATGCCAGCCCCGAGGTTTCCCAGCGCCCCGACGAGCGCGCTGATCTCGGCCCACGAGGCGAGCCGGCTGGCCACCGGGCGGTCGTCGGAGGTCTCGTGGTTGAGCGAGATCGACGTGGTGAAGCCGACGGCACCGGCCCGGATCGAGTCTTCGACCTGTCGGACCATCAGCGCCAGGTCGTCGTCGGTCGCCTCCTCGGTGAACGCCCGCTCGCCCATCGCCCACGTTCTCAGCGCCGAGTGGCCGACGTAGCCCGCGTAGTTGATGCCCTTGGGGGTGCGGTCGACGAAGTCGAGGTACTCGGGGAAGGTCTCCCACGACCAGTCGATGCCGGCGGCCATTGCCTCGGCTGCGATGTCCTCGGCCCGTTCGAGGTTGCGGACGACGAGCTGGCGAGCGTCGGAGCGGACCGGGGCGAGGGTGAAGCCGCAGTTGCCCATGACCGCGGTCGTGACCCCGTGGAAGCACGAGCACTCGCCGAGGGGATCCCAGGCGATCTGGGCGTCCATGTGGGTGTGGACGTCGACGAAGCCAGGGCTGACGATGTGACCCTCGGCGTCGATCGTGCGAGTCGCCCGCTCGCCACCGAGGGCGCCGATCGACGTGATGACGCCGTCTGCCACCCCGACGTCGGCATGCCGAGCCGGGCTCCCCGTTCCATCGACCACGGTGCCGTTGGTGATCAGCAGGTCGTACATGACAGTCCTCCGGTGTGCGGGCGCTAGGAGAACGCTACGTCATCGCCCCAACCGCCCCGAAATTGTCGGGACCGAGCGTCAGGCGATCTCGTCGGGACCGAGCGTCAGGACTGCCCGGGTGCCGCCGAGGGGGCTAACGGTCAGCTCGATCGTGCCCTGGTGGGCGGTGGCGACCTGGCGGGCGATCGCCAGACCGAGCCCCGACCCGGGCGTCGCCGAGCCGCGCTCGAACCGGTTGAGCACCCGGGCTCGGTCCTCGGCCGGGATGCCCGGGCCGTTGTCGTCGACGCTGACCCGGTGCCCGTCGACCGTGACGACGATCCGGGGCTGCTCCCCGCCCGGCGGTCGGCCGTGAACGACGGCGTTGCGAACCACGTTGCCGACCGCGAGCCGAACCCCGTCCGGCCACACGACTCGTGTACCCTGCTCGCCCTGGGCGACGAGCTCGACCGAGGCCTCGGCCCCCCTTGACTCGTCGGCGACGACGGCGTCGACGATGTCGACCAGGTCGACCGGAGCGAACCACGACGGGTCGGCGAACTCCGCCTCGGCCAGCGCCCGCACCGCGGTCAGCGCCGTCGCCATCCGCCGCACCTGGTCGGTGGCGAGCCCGAGGACCTCCCGCCGCTCAGCGCCGCCGAGCCGCTCGTCGCCGGCGAGGTTCAAGTTGGTGAGCGCTCCCTGGAGCGGCACCCGCAGCTCGTGGGTGGCGGCCGACGCGAACGACCGGGCCGACTCGAGCGCCGCCCCCCGCCGCTCGGTCTCCTCGGCCAACCGGCCCAGCGAATGATTGAGCGTGGCCGCGACATCGTCGACCTCTGGTGTGCCGAAGCTCTCGCCCACCCGCCACCGCTCGGGATTGGCGTCGTCGAGCCGCTCGGTATCGCGGCGAAGGGCGGTGATCGGGCGGGAGGCGTAGGCCCCGAACACGTAGCCGGCGAGGCCGGCACCCACCGCGGCAAGCAGCCCCAGCAGCCACGCTCGCCGGCGCAGCAGCTGCGTCTCGCTCTCGACATTGCCCAACGGCGCCACCAGCTCGACGAGTGCCTCGTCGCCGGCCTCGGGCACGTCGAGCACCTCGATCGTCAGCGTGCGCCACCGCTCC
>JAOTYQ010000620.1 GCA_029861725.1 Acidimicrobiia bacterium
GGTGCCGTCGGCTTCGAGGGTGGCCAGTGCGGCGTCGGTGGCGTCCTCGAGCAGAACCTGGAACGCGGCTCGGAACAAGTCGGCGCGGTTGTCGAAGTACTGGTAGAGCGCTGGGCGTGACACCCCGGCTGCTTGGGCGAGGTCGGCCATCGACGTGCCTCGGAACCCCTGCGCGGCGAACACCGGGATTGCTGCCCGTCGGATCTCGTCGATGCGCTGCTCCCTGGCAGCGGTGGAGGTCGAGATAGCCGCCATTGTCAGAAGCTTGACACACTTGACGCAAAATGTCAGGCTTCGGACATCTGACATTTCCGATCCGAAATGTCACTCCCACAAGGAGTTGTGAAGTTGACCACCCGCTCGATCGCCGCCACGACCGCTCCGGGCTCGGGTCACCAGATGATCTGCCCGCTGGCCCAGCACTTCCGTCGCGACTGAGTACGAGACGCCTACTGGAACCGCCCTACCCCGCGGAGCCCATCCGCTCCAAGCGAACCTCGCGAAAAGGACTGCCCATGTCTCAAACGATCTTCATCACCGGCGCCAGCTCCGGGATCGGCAACGCCACTGCCGAGCGCTTCGCCGAGCGCGGCTGGAACGTGGTCGCCACGATGCGCAACCCCGACGACGGCGCGGACCTCGCCGGGCGGGCCGACACGGTCGTCACGCACCTCGACCTGTTGGATCCCGACTCCATCGGCGCCGCGATCGCCGCCGCCGAGGACCGCTTCGACGGCATCGACGTGTTGGTCAACAACGCCGGCTACGGCGCCTACGGTCCCCTCGAGGCCACGTCTATGGACGTCATCCGCCGTCAGTTCGACGTCAACGTGTTCGGACTCATCGAGACCATTCAGGCCGTGCTCCCCGGTATGCGAACCCGCCGCCAGGGCACGATCGTCAATGTCTCCTCGGTCGGAGGCCGGGCCACCTACCCGTTCGGCACTCCCTACCACGGCTCGAAATGGGCGGTGGAGGGCCTCTCCGAAGCCCTCCACTACGAGCTGTCCGCCCTCGGCATCCGAGTCAAGATCATCGAACCCGGCGGCGTCCGGACCGACTTCTCAGGTCGTTCCTTCGTGTTCACCAACGACCCCGAACTCGAAGACTACCAGCCCCTCGTCGAGACCTTCCTCGCCGCAGGCGGGTCCCCGACCAGGCTCATAGAACCCGAGGACGTCGCCGAGGTCATCTGGACGGCTACCACCGACGGGACGACCCAGCTGCGGTACCTCGCCGGCGACGGCGCCCGCACCGTGCTCGGCCAGCGGTACTCGCCCGAACAGGACGAGGCCTTCGTCCATGGTCTGCGGACCCAGTTCGGGCTGTAGGCGATCGCTCCGACGTCGGCCTAGACAGTTGCACCTGACCACTGACTCTCAGTACCTCCCCATGGCCGTCGATCGAGACGACATCGGTAAGGAACCTGATCATCGCCGATCCTCCCCTTGAGGGCTTCGCCGCCACCGTCGTCTTCGATTCGGTGAAGGTCGAGGGCGTCGAAGGAGGGCTCGTCTTGAACGCCCATGGTGGATCGAGGGCTATGGGTCGTGGTGGGGGTCCGGCTTCAACCCTGAGGCCCCGGACGAGTGTGGCGTCAAAGGCGATCTGCCTCCCGTTCACCCCGTCTTTGGCGATCTGCGTGGGGTCGTTGCTGGCGGTCCTGGCATCGTTGCTTTGGTGAGGACGATGGTCACGCCGCGCTGTGGACGTCTTCCGGGGGCCCCGGTCTGGTCATGGTCGGCTACGGAGAGGAAGGCCCAGCCATCTGGGTCGCGGAGCTCACCGACCAGTAACGCACGTGCCACGAGTTCTGGCCGCCCAGTCGGCGTAATCCGACGGAGTCGCACGCGGTTGGTCGTTCAGGACTGGATGGCGACGAGCATGCACATCATTGCTGCCAGCGCCTTCCCCCCACCTCCGATCCATCGCTTCGCGACGCTGGAGGCGGCGACGTTGGCAGCTACGTCCACCACGAGGTAGATCGCGATGAGCCATGTCGTCCACGTGAGAAAGCCATCGCCGAGAGGTCCAGCCGGCAGCAGGTTGGCGCGAGCGGCCACGATCCATCCGGCCAACACGACGAGGCCAGCGGCGATGGCACTCGCAATCCGACAGCCGCTCGACAACACCGTTTCTCCTTTCTGGGGCGAGCGGCTGAAGGCGACGTCAGCCCCCGGTCTGCCGAGGGCGAGGGCGATCTGGTAGGCAGCGATTGCGCCGAGAAGGGTCAGCGCGACGACCGCGGGGACCTCGACCACTACATGCTCCTATTCCTGCGATGCTGCAGCATGGCGTGGCCTGCATGGTGAACGTCACCGGCTTACAGGGAGCTGACTCCCGGGGTCTCAGCTCGCGCGATCGGATGACGCAGTGGGCTCGGCTCGTGACCCTCCATGGGCCGCCCAGAAGGCGGTCCAGGCCCCGACCCAGAGCCAGCCTCCGATGATGTCGGAGGGGTAGTGCGCGCCGATCGCGAGGCGGGAGAAACCCACAGCGATCAGTGCGATGCTCCCGACGACGGCGACGCTCAGCCGCGCGGTTCGTCCTCGCGTGATCAGGATCAGGGCTCCAACGAGGGCTGCGGTGTTGGCCGCGTGACCGCTGGGAAAGCTGTAGGTCGACAGGGACTCCGGGATCGTTCTGATGGTGGGGCGAGGCCGAGCGACCAGCCACTTGAGAAGTGGATTGGTGACCAGTGCAACGCCGACGAAAGCAGCGAACAGGACGGCATCGAACCGCCGGCTCACCTTGATCAGCAGGACCATGATGCTGAGACCAAGCGCGCCGAGGGGCACGAGATCGGTGCCATTGCCCAACAGGACCATCGGTCGATCGAGCGTCGTTCCGAGCGCTTCGTTGAGCTCGACCAGCGCTCGCTCGTCGCCGGGAACACCCCCTGCGATCTCAATCCAAGAGCCGAGCGCAACGAACAGCGCAGCCAGCACCCACCAGGCAAGGCGCAGTGATCTGCCCGTGCGACCCCGGCCGATCATGCCAGGACCATCGGCTCTGGTGGTCCACCGGCCTCGGGTGTTCTGTCCGTGGAGGCGATCCTACTTCGGCGGAGCACCCGCAAGCCCGGCGGTGATACCGCCTTCGAATCGACAGGCAATACTTGGGGGCGTCCATCACCAATGGTGTCAGCTCGCCGCTGGCAGTAGTTGACTCCATCGTCGCGAAAGGCTCGCCATGAGACGCATGCACCTGGGCATCACCGTGACCGATATCGACGCGGCCCGGACGTTCTACACCAAGCTCCTCGGCGAGGAACCAGCCCTGGATCGGGGCGACTACGTGAAGTGGATGATCGACGATCCCCGGATCAACTTGTCGATCAACACGACCGCCTGTGGCGCCACGGAAGCCGGCGTGAACCACCTCGGCATCCAGGTCGAGACGAAGGACGAGCTCCACGCCATTCGGACTCGCTGGCACGACGAGGGCATGGACCCTCAGGACCAGACCGACCTGGTCTGCGGCTACCAGCGCCAGGACAAGTCGTGGGTCTTCGACCCCCACGAGCTTCCCTGGGAGGTCTTCATCACCCACGGCGTCGTCGACGACTACGGCACCAACGAGATGCCCGACCCTGGCTGATCGCGGGGGCGAGGCCCCGCCGTGCTGCTGATGGTTCGACGGGAGAGCGCCGCCGACGGCGAGGCCCGAACGGTGGTAGGTGGTGAGCTCGTCACGTGTTACTAGCGTTCTGGGCATGGCCGGGCCGTCG
>JAOTYQ010000622.1 GCA_029861725.1 Acidimicrobiia bacterium
ATCGCTTCAGCGTCGCTTCCGTCAGCTGCGCCGTTCGCGGCCCCACTGTTGCCGGCCTCCCCGTTCACGGCGCGGCCCGCTCCGTTGCCAACTCCGGTGTCGTCGCGGTCCGCTGCGGCGACCGTCGTCTCAGCTTCCGGAACCTCGCCGGTCGTGCGAGCGGCGCGGGGAGCACCCGATGCGGGTGGCCGCGGGTAGGGCGGCGGAGGCCACGGTGGGAGCTGATCGGCGGAATCGGCCATCAGCGGGATCCCGGCGGATGTTGGCGCACGAACGACCGGCGGAAAGGGCGCGAGGCCGGAGCCTGATCTACCCTCCTTGTTGCCCCGACGACCATCACCACGTGCACCCTCAGACGTTGCGGCGCTGGAGTCAAGTCGAAGACCATCAGTCGGAGCTCGCCTCGTCCCCCGTGCCACAACAGGAATCGACAAGCGCACCGTAGCACCGTCGTCGATCCGACCAACGGAGCGAGGTTGCCCACCGTTGTTCCCATCGAGCAGGCTCTGGGTAGTAGCTGGCGAGGGAGCCCAAAATGGAGACCGAGAACGGAGCCGAGAGCCCGCAGCCCACCCCCGGGGCCAAGATGCTCTATCTGATCAAGCGCCGTTCTTCGACGTCGCGAGAAGAGCTCATCGCCCACTGGTTCGCCAATCACATGCCGGCTGTCATCGCCGCCCAGAAGGCTCAGGCCGACGCCGGCCGGGTCCACGCCTCTCGTTACGTGGCCACCGTCTTCAGCCCGAACCGACACGGCGCCAATCCATGGGACGGCATGGCCCAGCTGTGGTTCGACCGGCCGCTGCCCACGCCGAGCGAGCCGCACGGGACGAAACCGGTCGACTCGTTCCAGGAGCGAGCAGAGCCGTACGTCCCGTGGGCGACGACCGAGTACGTCGTCACCGATCCCACCCCGCATCTCGACCTCTCGCCGCTGACGCTGAACCCCCCGTTTCCGTGCACGAGATCCGGCTTCCACAAGGTCAGCTTTTTGGTGAAGGCCCGGCCGGGGACCGACTTCGATCAGCTGTACCGCCACTGGCTGACGGTGCATGCGCCCAACGTGTCCTCGGTGCTCGACGACGTCGGCGGGTTCGGCTACCTCGTGAGCCAGTCGATCGACCCGGAACGGGAGACCTACGCCGGGTTGGCCGAGCTGTACTTCCACGACGAGGCCGGGTGGGCCGAGTACCGCAACGCCATTGCGGCCGACGGCATGGAGGAGTGGGTCGACGGGTCGGGGACCCTGGTGCTGCCGTCGGGGACCGAGATGATCGGCATCCCCTGAATGCGGGCTGGGCCCGAGCTCGGGGCGGGTGAGGCCCGGTTCAGCTCCGCTCGGCCCGGGCCTCGCTCCACGACAAGCCTCGCTGGGGGTCGGGGTCGCGGGGGAGGTGGAGGACCTGCTCGGCCACCACGTTGCGCTGGATGGCGAAGGTCCCGCCCCCGATCGTGAGCGCTGAGGAGAACAGGAACCCGTAGTACCACACCGGGTCGACCTCGGGGAACGGACGATCGGGGCCCATCGGCAGATCGATGTCACGCCGACCGACCGATCGTTCGGACGGCAGGCGCCCCTCGGGGCCGCCCCCGACGAGCATCCCGTCAGCTCCGGACATGGCTGGGAGCTGGCGCAGGAGGTCCTGACCGTGGTGGTCGGCCTTGATCTTGAGCACCGAGGCCTCGGGGCCGGGGGTCTCCCCTTTGAGCCGTGAGCTCAGCGCTCGCTTCTGCATCATGGCCAGGACCTCGCCGTCGATCATCGACCGGGCTAGTTCCTGGCGCCGGAGCGGATCGGCCGCGACCGGTGATGCTTTGCGCAGCTCGACGAGATCGGACGTCGTCGGGCCCGAGCCCCACAGCAGACCGCCCGAAGAGAGGCTCACTCGCTCGTTGGCGAGCGTCGCCCTGGCCAACCGCCACCCGTCGCCCTCCTCGCCGAGGCGGTTCTCGACCGGTAGCCGCATGTCGTCGAAGAAGGTCTGGTTGAACGAGTAGGCGTGGGCCATGTCGACGATCGGGCTCAGGGTGAGACCGGGCGTCTTCATCGGCACGAGGAAGTAGCTGATGCCTTTGTGCTTGGGTACGTCGGGATCGGTCCGGGCGATGAGGATGCCGAAATCGGAGCGGTGGGCACCGGAGGACCAGATCTTCGACCCGTTGATGACGTACTCGTCGCCGTCTCGCTCGGCCCGGGTCGCGAGGTTGGCGAGGTCCGACCCGGCATCGGGTTCGCTGAACAGCTGGCACCACACCTCCTCGCCGCTGAGGATGCGGGGCAGGTAGCGTTGTTGCTGCTCCGGGGTTCCGGCGAGCAAGATCACGGGACCGGCCCAGCCGATCCCGATCGGGTTCGACGGCAGGGTGACCCCGGCCCGGGCGAGCTCGTCGGCGATCAGAAGCTGGTGTAGCCCATCGGCCTCGAGACCCCATGGCGCCGGCCAGTGCGGGACAACGTATCCCGCCTCGGCCAGCTGACGTGGGGTCGGTTCGGGGTGCTCGTCGAGCCATCGTCTGACGGCCATCCGGCGGGGGTCATCAGCTGCGGGGAGGTCGAAGTCCATCGGAGCCAAGCGTAGGGTGGTCATTCCGTGGGCGCCCAGCCTGCGTAGCCGTCGTCAAACCCGGCGGCCGGATCCCTCGGCCGGCGGCTCGACGATGCAGCTCAGGTCGTCGGCCGTAGTCCGATCGACCGGCTTGGCCACCCAATACCCGTGCGGGCCGTCGTTGCTCATGACGTAAGCATTGGTTCGGTTGGCGTCGCCGGCGACCGCGATCACGAACTTCGTCGGGTCGGTCACGATCGGGACCAGCCGGTCGGGATCATCCGACTCGCCGAAGACCGCAGGCAGGTGGCCGGCATCGGCCAGGTCGACGAGGCGAGGCCGGCCTGCGGTCAGGTTGCTCCACTCGCCGATCAGCCGCTCGAACCGCGCTGCCGGCATGCGGGCGTGCTCGAACAGCGCAGCTCGGACCCGGTCCTTCGTCCACCCTGCCCGACCGAAGACTCGAGCGAGGACGGGGGAGAGGATCAGCAGCGGGCGGAACTGCCCCTGGCCGAGCCCGTAGACGTGGGTGAGGTCCCAGCCGCTCACTCGCACCAGCCCGTCGGCCAGGTAGGGCAGGATCTCCTTCGGGGTGGAGCCGTAGACGCTGCCGATGATCGCCCCGCTGTTCATGCGGGCCATCGAGGCGCTGTCGGTCCCGGGTTCGAGGCCGAGATCCTCCCCGACGGTCGACCAGCCGATCTCCTCGAGGGCCACCTGATCCTCGGCCAGAACGACACGGGCCGAGTTGCCGAATGTCGCCTTGTCGTGCTCGTCAGCGGTGAAGTCGAAAACGTTTCGAAGGTAGAGCCGGAGCCAGCGTCCGATGCTGGTGTTGGCATGAGCCCCCTCCCGGAGCGCCCCCGCGCCGGCGTTGAAACCGAGCTCGGTCATCGACGGGCCGCTGAGGATGACCAGCGCGTCGGCCCCCGTGGTGTTCCCCGAGTGCTCGGCACCGTAGCCAGGGTCGGCCAGGATCTCGGTGAGGGCGATCAGGACCGGGAGATGGTCGGGCCCGCAGCCAGCCATCACGGCGTTGACGGCGATCGACCAGATCGTCAGGTCCCGGCCCGACGGGCGGGCGATTCCCAGCCGCTTCCACGGATCGTGTCCGGTGGCGGCCAGGTAGGACTCGACTCGATCGCGGGTCGGCGGGATGATCGGGTGGCCGTCGGACCAGC
>JAOTYQ010000621.1 GCA_029861725.1 Acidimicrobiia bacterium
TTGGCCAAACCGATCCTCGCCGCCCTCGACGCCCACCCGGGGCGGTGGGATCTTTCGGAGCTTCGGGTGCTGAACTCTTCGGGCGTGATGTGGTCGGCGCCGGTGAAGGCCCGACTCCTCACCCATATACCCCACGTTCGGCTCGTCGACAACTTCGGCTCCTCGGAGGCCATGGGCATGGCCCAGTCGATCACAACCTCGGCCGAAACGGCGACGACCGCTGCGTTCGTGGTGTCGGACAAGACTCGAGTGATCGACGAGGCCAACCGTGACGTGACCGCGGGCAGCGGGCAGATCGGACGGGTCGCCGTTCGAGGCCATCAACCGCTCGGCTACTACAAGGATCCCGAGAAGTCTTCTCAGACCTTCGTCACGATCGACGGCGATCGGTACTCGATCCCCGGTGACTACGCATCGGTGGCGGCCGACGGCACGCTCCAGCTCCTCGGGAGAGGGTCGGCGTGCATCAACACCGGAGGCGAGAAGGTATTTCCCGAAGAGGTCGAGGAGGCGCTCAAGCTCCACCCGGGCGTCCACGACGCAGTGGTCGTCGGCGTGCCCCACGAGCGCTTCGGCGAATCGATCACGGCGGTCGTCGAGCGGGCCGACTCGGCGCCGGTCGACGAGGACGCGCTCATCCAGCACGTCAAGGGCCGGCTCGCGTCGTACAAGGCCCCGAAACGGGTGTTGACGATCGACTCGATCGGGCGGAGCGCGAGCGGCAAGGTCGACTACCAAGGCCTCCGGCAGTTCGCCCTCGACCACCTCGGGCTCACGATCAGCTCGGACTCTGCCGACAAACCCCCCATGTCGCCCTGACCTTGGCTAGCGTGTCAGCAGTGCGGCGGCGGTAGCAAGACATGCGGAGGGAGGCGGGCCTTTTCACTCTTCTTCCACACGACCTGTTCCACGGCGGCCGTGACGTCAAGGGTCATCGAGGGATCGCCCCTCTCTGTTGAAGGAGATGCCAATGCCAAGAAGGAACCGCGGCCGCTGGTGGAGCCGGTGGGCCCTGGTGGTAGCGATCGCCATGTCGGCGACGCTGGTGCAGCCAGGTACCGCCGAAGCCGACGATTCAGATGTTGAGTTCTGGCTCACGATCTTGCACAACAACGACGGGGAGTCGGAGGTCATCCCGGCGGAGGTGCTCGACGAGAACGGCGAGGTGATCGGCACCGAAGGCGGGGTCGCCTACTTCGCCAGCGTCCTCAGAGAGGCGCGGAGGGACGCCAACATCAGACCGAGAGGTGACCGGACCAAGCGCGGCTCGATCCTCGTCTCCTCGGGCGACAACTTCCTGGCCAGTCCATCGTTCTCGGCCTCCGAGGCGAACGGCGTGTTCTACGACGCGCTGGCGCTCGACGCCCTCCGATACAACGCGATCATCTTGGGCAACCACGACTTCGACTTCGGGCCCGAGTTGCTGGCCGACTTCATCTCGGAGGGCTTCCGTCGCCCGGGCAAGCCGCCATACCTGAGCGCCAACCTCGACTTCAGCGGAGAGCCGACGCTCCAGGCGCTGGTCGACAACCGCGTCATCGCCGCGCGCACCGTCGTCAGGGTGCGAGGCGAGAAGATCGGGATCGTCGGCGCAACGACCGAGAACCTCCCGTTCATCTCGTCCCCCCGCGATGTCGTCGTCAACGCGGTGCTGCCGGCGGCCCAGGCAGAGATCGACGCGCTCGAAGCTGCCGGCATCGACAAGATCATCTTCGTCTCCCATCTCCAGGACGTCGAGGGCGACATCGAGCTCGCCGAGTCGTTGAGCGGCGTCGACGTCATGGTGGCCGGGGGCGGAGACGAGCTGCTGGCCAATCTCGACGACCCGCTGCTCCCCAGCGACCAGGAGGACTGCCTGCCCGACACCGACGACGACGCGGCCACCTGCAACCCCGATGGGGTTCCCGATGCCATCTTCGGGGCCTACCCCCTCAGCGCCACGAACGCCGACGGGATGGACGTCCCGGTGGTGACCACGTCGGGTCAGTACGGCTACCTCGGCAACCTCGTCGTCGGGTTCGATGACGAGGGCAATGTCGTAGCCATCGACGACGACGCCAGCGGCCCGCTTCGGGTGGTCAGCCAGTCGATCGGCCCCGACGGGGTCAGGCCCGACCGGGCGCTCAATCGTCGCGTGGTCGCACCGGTGGAGGCGTTCGTCGCCGATCTGGCGGCGCTGGTCATCGGGACCTCCGAGGTCGACCTCGACGGCGTCCGAGACAACGTCCGTTCGGTCGAGACCAACGAGGGCAACCTCATCGCCGACTCCCAGTTGTGGCAGGCACAGCAGGTGGCGGCTGACTTCGACGTCGACGCACCCCAGGTCGCGCTGCAGAACGGGGGCGGGATCCGCAACGACTCGGTCATCCCCGCCGGCGACATCACCGAGCTCGACACGTTCGACATGGTGCCGTTCCCCAACTTCGTCACCGTCGTGCCCGACATCCCCAGGGCCCAGTTCAAGGAGATCCTGGAGAACGCGGTGTCGCGGGCAGTCGATGGCGACACACCCGGCGGAACCGGGCGGTTCGCCCAGGTCGCCGGCTTCTCGTTCGTCTGGGACGCAGCGGGGACGGCGCAGGAGCTCGACGAAGACGGCAACGTCGTCGTCGCCGGCACGCGGGTACAGACCGTCACGCTCGACGGTGGCACGCCGATCGTCACGGCCGGCGTTGTCGTGGACGGTGACCCCATCGACATCGCGATCGTCGATTTCCTCGCCCGAGGTGGCGATCAATACCCGTTCCGGGATGCGCCGTTCACCGCAGTCGGTGTGAGCTACCAGCAGGCGCTGTCGAACTACATCCAGGGTCCGCTCGCCGGCAACATCTCGTCGACGGACTACCCCGAGGGTGGGGAGGGACGCGTCACCCGACTCAACTGACACCGCCTTGTGACCCCGGTCGACCGAAACGTGGTTGACCGGGGTCCGGTCGGCGGGTCGAGGCTCGCCATGTTGTTCAAGAGAACCTAGCCCCGTCTCAGGAGGCGATCACCCAGTCGGCCGGTGAATCGGTCGACCACCCGGCGGAGCTGGACCAGGCTCCCGCCCACCCCGTCCGCTATCGGGCCGCTCGGGGCACGAGCGGAACCGGCCTCACGCCGTTGGCTGGCGTCGCCGCCCGGCTGAAAGCGAAAGAGGTCGTCCCATCTCCCGTCGAGCGCGACGAGAGTCGTCGACAATGGGCGCGGCCGCAGCAGCCGACGCCCGTCGATGATCTCGAGGCGACGCAGCTTGTCTATGGCGTCGTCGACCTCGAAGTCGATCTCTCGCTGGCAATGCTCCTCCAGCCACTGCTCGACGGCCGCGTCGAGCTCGGCCGCCGTTGCCCCACCAGGGCTTGCCAATAGGAACCGGTAGGCGAGCAGGACCTCGATGACCTCTTGCTGCTCGGCCGCCGACAGCAAGGTGTGGAGCACGCCCGGGCCGTCGGCCACGGTGCGGAAGTAGAGGTTCTCCGACAGCGTCTTCAGGTACTCGACCCGCCTGTTCTTGAGCTTCCCCCACTGTCGAAAGAGGAATCCTCCCAAGGTGACGACTCCACCAAGCAGGATCAGCAGCGTCGTCTGGTCGAGAACCGGCGTCTCGTCTCGCAGGCCGAGGCCCGCCCCGATCAGCAACACGATCAAACCCAACGTGGGAAGGAGCTTGGTGGCGAGCACTGCGATGCCCGAGGCCACGGCCGGGACACCGACGAGAACCGTGTCGATCGGCCGGAAGCGGACC
>JAOTYQ010000095.1 GCA_029861725.1 Acidimicrobiia bacterium
CGATGTTCTCCTGCACCCATTCCAAGGCCGCGATCTGGTCGAGCATCCCGAAGTTGCCGGAGCCTTCGTAGCTCGGACCGGTGTGGAGGAAGCCGTCCACGCCGAGCCGGTAGTTGATCGTCACGGTCACGACGCCGTTGCGGGCGAACGTCGTGCCGTCGTACACCCCGTCGCTCCCCGAACCGATCACGAACGCCCCGCCGTGAATCCAGACGAGGACGGGGAGCCCGGCGGCGCCTGGATCAGGCGTCCAGACATTGAGGTTCAGGCAGTCGGACCCCTGCGGATTGGGCGGGAGGAACAGGTCGCCGAACTGACCCTGGGCTCTGGCTTGCCTGACGACGTCGCCGAACCGTGACGGCCGCACCCCCTCCCACGACGCCGGCCGCTCGGGCGGCCTGAAGCGTCGCCCGCCGTCCGGGGCGGCGGCATACGGGATGCCGCGAAAGGCATGCACGCCCTCTCGCGCGATCCCGTTCACGCTGCCGTAGGCGGTGTCGACAACGCTCATGGGGATCTCCTGTCGATCGTCGGGACTACTTCCTACCCCGCCGACAAACGAGGTAGCTGGCGCTTGGCCAGGATGTCCGAGAGCGAGCCAGATCGCAAGAGCAACCGGTAGCGACCGGCAGGGTCGCTACCGGGCGTCTTCGCTGATCAGCCGTTCGCCAGGACGACGAGGCTGACCGGTACCGGGAAGCTGACGAGCGACGGGTCGTTGCTCGTCACGACCAGCTCGGCCCCGTAGGTGCCCGGCGCGAGGCCGGTGGCATCGGCGGTCACCGTGACCTCGGCCGCGGCTCCCGGCGGAACCGTCCCCGAGTCGGGGGCGAACGACAGCCACGGCACGTCGGGCGGGTCGATTCGGCCCCGCCCTTCGTCTGGTGCCCAGTCGGAGGGAATCTCGCCGTCGAAGAACCACGTGGCGACGTCTATCGCCCCATCTTCGCCGGGGATCGCGTCGAGCGGTACGTCGACGACCAGAGACTGGCCCTCGAACCGGAGCTCGAGGAACGCGACGACCTCGCCGGTTTCGTACCTGACCAGCGTCGCCATCTGTTCGGGGGCGAACAGGTCGATGAAGTACTCGATACCGACCTCTTGGGTCGGCAGCCCGCCGATGCTCTCGGCCGAGCCGCCGGTCGCCGGGTCCTGGTCGGTGTCGAGCAGCACGAGCCCGAAGATCGGATCCAGGGCCGTGTCGGGGCCGAAGTCGACCGACATCGTGGCGACGGATCCGTCGACACCGGCCCTGACGGCGACGATCTCCGCCGCTCCGACCGCGTCGTCATCGGGGTCGTCGATGATGGTCTCAAGCGTCGCCGCCGGGCTGACGCCGGCCACGATCTGTGATCGCATTCGTTCGGTCACGACCGGTCGCTGCGTCGGGTCCCAGCGGTACGGGGTGCCGTCCTCCTGGGTCGGCTGGCTCGCGGGGATCGGGACCTCGGCCATCCGCTCGAAGATGTCGAACACGACATCGGTCGTCCCGTTGCTCGCGATGTTCAACACCCGCGACTCGCTCGCCCCTGCCGGCAGCTCGAACTCGAACCCCTCCTCGGCCGAGATCTCGATCAGCGGCCCGCCGGGCGTGAGGAGCACGTCGATTGCGGTGACCGCCCCGGCGGTGACCACGACCTCACCGTCGAAGGGCTGGAAGCCGTCGGCAGTCACCGAGATCGGCCAGGTTCCCTCCGGGGCGAAGAGCCGATAGCTACCGTCCTCGCCGGTCGTTGCGGTGGCGTCGAAAGGAGCGCCGTCGCGTTCGGCGGAGACCGTCACCTCGGCCGCAACCGGGGCCGACGTGCGATCGCTGAGCACGGTCCCCGCGACCTCGCCGAAGTCCGCCGGCAGCGCCACGTCGAGCGAGACCGTGACCGGGATCTGGGGCGCTCGGGGATCGTTGCTAACCAGCGTCAGGCTGCCGAGGTAGCTCCCCGGATCGACGTCCGGCCCGCCGAGCGTGAGCGTCACCTCGGTCGATCCGCCGGCCGGTGTCGTGCCGGTCGCCGGCTGTGGGGTCATCCACGGGGTATCCCGGAAGGGCAGGAGCTCGCCGTGGCCCGCATCCGGAGCCCAATCCGTCGGCCCGAAGAAGTCGCCGAGGACGCTGGCCACGTTGATGGCACCGTCGTCGCCGCCGAGCGCTTCGAGGGGCAGGTCGAACAGCAACGATTGCCCGTCGATGGCGGCCGGAAGGACGGCGATCAGCTCGAAGGTCGCGGCGTCGACGATGAACACCTCGCCGAAGCTGGCCGAGAACAAATCGACGAAGAACTCCATGCCGACGTCCTGGCTCGGCAGCCCACTCAGGCCTTCGGCCGGCAGTCCGGTGGTCGGGTCCTGGTCGGTGTCGAGGAACAGGAACCCGGCGAGCTCGTTCGTCGGGCTCTCGGGGCTGAAATCGATCCTGAACGACGCTTCGACTCCGTCGGTGCCGGCGAGGATGTCGTCGATGTCGACGGCACCGGTCGCATCACCGACGGGATCGTCGATGATCACATCGAGCGGCCCGTCGAACAGCGTGCCGACGGCCACCGCAGCGGCGGCGCTCGCTTCCGCGCCATCAGGCCCGAGGTCGGGCCTGACCCAGTCCGCATTCCGCCGGAACTCGGGTACCGCGGTCACCACCGGGGCGTCGACCGACGGCGGGGTGACCGACTCCTGCCGCTCCTTCAGCTCCCACTCGAGCGGCACGGTGCCGGTGTTCGTGACGGTCAGGGTCACGTCGGTGGTCTGCCCGAGCGCCACGGCGCCGCTCACCTCCGTAGGGGCGATCGAGGCCTCGGCGGCGTCGAGCGCGACGTTGGAGATCGTCTCCTGCCCGTCTCGGATCCGAGCCGACTTCGTGTCGGGTTGGTAGTCATCGGCCGCGAACCCGATCTCGTAGCGGCCGGGCACGAGGACCAGCCGGTACTGGCCGTTCTCGTCGGTCATGGTCGTGCGATCGCCGGGTGTGGCGGTGACGGTCGCCCCGGCCACCGGGAGACCGTCGTTGGCGTTGGTGACGGTGCCGGTGAGGACACCGGTCGGTACCTTCTCGAACCTCCAGGCGGTGTTCGGCTCGAGGATCGATTCACGGAACGAGAACTGGAAGGCGTCGGTCGCGTCAGCGTTCTCGAGGCCGATCGTGGCCTGCGCGCCGCCGTTCAACTCGTCGACGCCCTCACCGTAGAGCAGGTCGATCGTGCCGTCCTCCCACAGCTTGACCTCCATGTCGAGACGGCTGTCCGACCCGAGCCGCGCGATGTTCTCCCACTCGATGACGAAGACCGATCTCCCTCTCACCTCGACGCTGGCGTAGTCGATCCGTGACTCGTCGTCGACGATCAGGTCCTGCCAGAGGGCGTAGATGGCGGCGTTGGGCTGCGCCGCCGACGGGATGGCGGTGTTGATGAAGTTGCTGAACGAGAACTCGTCGATGAAGTTCACGTAGCCGTTGGTGGTGAAGAACAGTCGCTCGTAGGTCTCGCTGTAGAACGGGAACGGGAACGGCAGGTCCAGCCGCCCGGCGATGTCGTCGCCGTAGACGCCGCTCTGCACGTCGGCTTCGATCCAGTCGAACGCTACGGGCCGGCAGCCGTGACCGAAGTCGTCGATCTTGGTCGCCAGGTGGAAGATGAGCCGCTGGTTGCGCACGAGCTCGACCTCTTGGGTCTGGGGCAACGTGCACCCTCCCCTGGAGGCGGTAATCGTGTAGGAGCCGACCGGCAGCGTGATCCGGTACCGGCCGTCCCGGTCGGTCGTCACCGGCTCGACGGGAACACCGACGACCTCGACGGTCGCCCCGATGATCGGTCGCCGCGATTCGGCGGTGCGCACCTCGCCCCGCAGCACGCGGGTGGGCAGCGGGTCGAGGCCGAGGTTCTGGGTGGTCGTCTGGTCGGCGACCACGGTCACCCCGGAGACGACGGTCGCCTCGAAGCCGAACGAGTCGGCGATGACCACGTAGGTGTCGGCCGGGACGAAGAGCCTGTAGACGCCGTTGGCGTCGGTGAACGCCCGCGACTCCCAGGTCGGCGAGGTGGCCGTGACCTCGGCCCCGGGAATCGGGTCGCCGGTGGCGGCGTTGGTGACGGTCCCGGTGATCGTCCCGCCGGTGGCAACGACCGCGACCGCCGCGGCGGCGTCGATGCGGCCCTCGCCGTAGACGTTGTTCGGGTCACCATCGGCATCGCCTCCGCAGGTCTCGTCGATGATGTCCTGGGCGGTCGACGCGAGGAGCGAGGTGAGGGCGTCGACGTCGCCCTTGAGGTCGGGGTCGGCCGACATCATGAGCGCCATTGCACCCACGGCGTGCGGAGTGGCCATCGACGTTCCGTCGAAGAGCTCGTAGCCGTCGCCCGGGACGCTCGACAGAACCGCCACGCCAGGAGCGGAGACGTTCGGATTGACCTTCCCGAACGCCGACGGCCCCCGACCGGAGAACTCGGCGATCGCATCCTCGCTGTCGGTCGCTCCGACCGAGAACGACTCGAGGTAGTCACCGGGCGACCCCCCGGCCCCGCAGAACGGGCCGGGGTTACCCGATGCGAAGACCGGGACGATGCCGGCGGCCCGCCAAGCCTGCACGAAGTCGAGGAAGAACGGGTCGCCCGGCTCGCCGCCCCAGGAGTTGTTGATGACGTCCGGGCGCCGCGACGGGTCGGGGTTCTCGCCGTTGAGGTCGGTCGGGGCGAGGAACCACTCCCCGGCCTCCATCAGCTGGCTGTCGGTGCAGAAGAACGGGCCGCAGCTGACCGTGATCCACTGAGCGCCGGGGGCCATGCCGATATCGGGGGCGAACGGGCCCGGCCCGTCACCGCCGACCATCGTGCCCATCGTGTGGGTTCCGTGACCGAAGTCATCGCAGGGAACGCCGGGCTCGACGCAGGTCCTCGACGCGTCGAACCAGTTGTAGTCGTGATTGAAGACGCCACCACCGAGGTGGCCGCGGTAGCTGTCGACCAGCGCCGGGTGGTCGAACTGGACACCGGAGTCGAGGCTGGCGACGATCACCCCGCCACCGAGGTTGCCAGTGGCCCACACCTCGGGCGCCCGGACCTTCTCGATGCCCCACGGCGCATCGACCAGCGCGGCTTCGGTTGCGGCCTCGGCGTTGACCGGCGCCTGGATCGGGCGGGCCATCTCCGGTATCACGTTGCTGACGCCGGCCAAGCTTCGAAGCTGGTCGATCAGCTCGGCAGGTCCGTCGACGACGAGCGCGTTGCTGATCCAATGGCTCTCGTAAGTTGCCCCCGGAATCGTCTTGATCAGCTCTATGGCCCGTGCTTGCGACGACGCCGCTGCCTCCTTCAGGGCCGATACGACCGTCTCGCCCCGCTCGTCCCAGGACTGCGAGACCGCAGAGGTCAACCCGACCTGCTGGCCGAACCGGACGACGGAGCGGCCGGTCTCGAACGCTTCGGCCGCAGCGCGCTTGTCGTCGTCGGTTGCCAGCGGTTGGGTTTGGGATTCGGCCGGGGCTGGCGCCAGCAGCGGACCGGCGAGCGCTACGAGCGCGACAACGATGATGAGCAGCCGTGGTCGGCGAAGCATGTTCGGAACCCCCTCGGGAGAAGCCGCGTACCGCCCCACGCAAAACGCCTGATGCAGCCGGGCCTCTCACGTCGCCTTGTTGTGCTTGTTCGAAGCCTTTCGGTGTTCTTCCTGTCGGTTCGTTGTTCCCCTCGACAACGGGTGACGATCAGGGCCACCAGTGTAGATCATGCTCGTCGGTCAAGAAGGGCACGAGGTCCTTTTGCGCCTCTTACCGCCGCTGGGCCGCTACGACGGCGCCTCAGCTAGTAAGTTCGCCCGCACCGACGACAAGGGGGATCCTTGATGGAGCTCAGCGAGGCGATCACCACGGCCGTGACCACCCGGTACTTCACCGACGAGCCGGTCACCGACGCCGATCTGCAAGCCGCGTTCGACTACGCACGGTTCGCACCGCAAGGCGGGAACCGGCAACCGGTCCGGTGGCTGATCGTGCGGGACGGCGACAAGAAGCGGCAGCTGCGGGACTGGTACCTGCAGCCATGGAAGGCCTACCTGGCGGCCGCCGGAACGGGCGACGTAGCCATCGGCTCGGAGAGCCTGGACCGCGTGCTCAGGAACGCAGACCACATGGCGGAGCACCTCGACGAGGTGCCAGCGATCGTGGTCGCCTGCGCAGAGCTCGACGGTCTGCACCCGACCGATCATGAGCTCGGACGGCTCAGCATCGTTGGCGGCGGTTCGGTGTACCCTGCGGTCCAGAACTTCTTGCTTGGATGTCGCGAAGCAGGGATCGGGGCTGCCTTGACCACGTTGCTCTGCATGTTCGAGCCGCAAGTGAAGGAGCTGCTCGCCATCCCGGACGGGGTCGTCACCGCAGCCCACATCGCCGTTGGTCGCCGGCCGAAGCCCTTCCCGATGAAGCTCGATCGAATCCCCCTGGCCGACACGGTCTTCGGTGACGAGTGGGGCACTAGCGTCTACGCCTGAGGTCCGTGATCGGCCGCAGGACTTTCTGCCCTAGGCCCCCGAGCAGCACTCGGTGACGCTCAGGGAGTCCATCCGCGGAGACGACACGACTCGAGGACCACGATGACCCGCCGATCCCAGACTCTCTATCGGGACACGAACGACCGGATGATCACCGGGGTGTGCAGCGGACTCGGCCACTACTTCGACATCGACACGACCTTGATTCGGGTCGCGTTCGTGGTGTTCACCTTCATCGGCGGCGGTGGCGTGCTCGCCTACCTGCTGCTGTCGATCATCCTCGATCCGGTGCCCCTGGGCCCGCCGACGGGCGCCGTCCCGCCTCCACCCGCGCCGGCGGTCGAACGGTCCGAGCCATCGGTCGCTCTCGACACCGAGGAACCGCCGGTCGAGCCGGTGCCGCCAAAGCCGGCGATGCCCGACGAGCCGGCATCCGAGCCACCGGTCGATGAGCCAGCAGCCGACGAGCCGGGGAGGGACACGCCGTGAAGTTCCTCCTGTGGCTCATCCTCGCTGTCATCTCCTGGCCGCTCGCGGTCTTTGCCCTGCTCCTTTACCCGATCGTGTGGGTCCTGTCGATCCCGTTTCGGCTGATCGGCATCTCGGTCGAGGGCGCCCTGGGTCTCGTTCGGGGGATCGTCACCCTCCCCGGCCGCCTCCTCGGTCGAGGCCGAGGCTAGGACCCCTCGGTCTCGTCGCCGTGGTTTCGTAACGAGGCCCTCGGTCGGCGCACGCTAGGAGCTCGTGGTCAGGTCTCAGGGATTGAGGCATTCGGGAATCGAGTCCGACGATCCCTCGGGCGCAGCCGTCGTGCCGTCGGCGTCGTAGATCTTCACGTAGTCGACGGTTGCGAATTGCTTGAGCGTCGGGGTGATCAGGTTGGCGATCGTGAACGTCGAGCCTCCGCTGTCGCATCCTCCTACCAGCGTGACCCGGGCGATTCCCGACTCGATCGAGAGGCCGCTGAACCCGGTCGCCTCCGACAGCTCGACCGCCAGGTTCGCGCCCTGTTCGGCCGGTGTCGGGCCGGCGAACAACGCGTCGAGGGCACCGGCGGCTGGCGTCGCTGCTGGCACCCTCCGTGAGACGGCCTCGACGTAGGGCTCGGTCCCGTCGGCGAAGCGCACGGTGTCGAGGAAGTAGACCTCGACCTCCGTTGTCGACGCTCGGGGGTAGTGAGGGATGCGGAGCCGTTGACCGTGGTAGACCCGGTTCGGATCGCCGATTTGGTCCCTGTTGGCCTCGAAGATGGCCGGCCAATCGCTCGCAACGCCGTACTCGTCGACGGCGATTCCCGAGAGCGTGTCACCGTCCACGACCACCCGATGGGAGTATCCCGTGTAGCCGGCGACCAGATTCGACCCGAACACGACCGGGACGACGACCTTGTTCACCTCTGATGCTCCGCCTCCGTGGGGGCCCTCGTCGGGAAACCCGAGGTTGTTCTCGCCCGCACCCGAGCCCGGACCGTGGCCTCGACGCCGGATGCGAGTCCAGCGATCAAGACCCGCGTGCCGACGATGTCGTTGGGTTGGGGTTGCTGTACGACGGTCGTTGTCATCTGACCACCTCCGCGGCGTGTTCGTCAGCGCCAGACTAGGTACATGTACCCGGACGAGGCGATGGCCGCAGGTCACAACCCGAGTGGCTGATCGTTCGATCGGCACGTGGGTCAGCGGGGCACCTCGCCGAGAACGGTCGAACGGTACATCTCCCTGCGGTAGCCGGCGAAGTCGTCGAACGCCTGATGCAGCACCAGGCGGTTGTCCCACATCACGACCATGTCGGGCTCCCACCGGACCCGACAGGTGAACGCCGGCTGGGTCGTGTGCCGAACGAGGTAATCGAGGATGGGGGCCGCCTCGGCGCGGTGGAGTCCCTCGATGCCGATCGTGTAGTTGACGTCGACGTACAGCGACCTGGTCCCGGTCTCGGGGTGGGTCCGGACCAGAGGGTGGGAGGTGGCGTCGGTCAGATCCCTCTCGACCGGTGAGAGATCGAACCTCCGGCTCGGGTCGTCGTCCCACTGTTCCTTCGCCCGTGTCAGGTGCGCTCGGGTGTAGAGGCCGCGCAGCCCGCTGAGCAGCTCCCGCATCCCGGGTGACAGCCGCTCGTAGGCGAGCCGGGTGCTGGTGAACAGCGTGTCGCCGCCGTATGGAGGAACCTCGACGCTGCGGAGCATGCTGATCGCTGGAGGCTGCGGCAGGAACGGCGAGTCGGTGTGCCAGTTGGCTCCGAAGAAGATCGGCAGCTCGGGCCCCGGCTCCCGGACGACCGGCTGGATGTCGGGATGGCCCACGACCCCATCGGTGAAGGCATCGACGCCGTGGGGACCGAACCGGACTGTGAGGGCCTCCTGGTCACCGTGGTCGAGCCGTTGACCACGGAAGCTCAGCAGACCGTGGTGGTAGAGCGCACGGCGGATCTCCTCGAACTGCTCGTCGTCGAGGCGGGCGAGATCGACGTCGCTGACCTCGGCTCCCATCGCCGATGCGATCGGGTGCGTCGCGATGCGGCGATGGCTGAGCGGGCTGTTGCGGAATGCTGCGTCCATGCGACCCCCGGACGGGCTCCTTGGGCCGGGTCTACTCCCCTGGCCGGGCTGGCCGGGGCCGACCACCCTCGTCGACCAGCTTCGCCTGTTGCCTCACCGGCCTGCAACCGGCGACCGGCCGCCAGGTCCGAGCCGATTGCCGGCGTGGTGGTCGGGCCCTCGTACCCTGGCTCCTCACCGTCGCGGGGGCGACGGTGAGGAGGTGAACCTTCGAGCCGGCATGCGGCGGCCCCCCGGTCGGGTGAAGCGGGCGGCCGTCAGTGGATTCGCGGCGAGCCGAATCGCACTGGGTCGAGGCTCAGAGCTGTCGAGCGCCTCGCCAGACGCCGTGAAGCGCTCGTGTTCGAGCTGACCGCCGTCGAGCCCCCGTGGCGACTGGCGTACCGGATCCTCGGACCACATTCGATCCTGCTCCCTGGGGGAGCGTTCGATATCTCCCGCCACGGCTCGGGCTCGTTGTTCCGGGCCTCGATTCGGTACCGGTTCGGTCGACTCACCCAACTGCTCTTCAATCGCCGCATGTCGGCGCTACGGCGCCATATGCGGGAGGAAGGGAAGCAGCTCAAGCACCTGGTCGAATCGGGCGCGCCCGCCGATGGCGACCGCTGACCGGGTCAGTAGCCGCGCTGCCAGTCGACGAGGTTGACCAGCGGCCGTCCTTCGAGCAGGGCGGCCAGGTTTTCGCAGAACAGCTCGAGTGGGCGCGATGACCGATGGTCGGCCCCACCCGATACGTGGGGGGTGATCAGCACCCGGGGGTGCGACCACAGCTCGGGGGGCGGGGGCCGCTCGAACTCGCCGACGTAGACGTCGAGGGCGACACCTCGCAGGCGGTCCAGACCATCGATGAGGGCGGCCTCGTCGACCACCTCGCCCCGGGCGACGTTGACGAGCACCGCGCCGTCGGGCATTGCGGCGAGCGCTTCCCGGCCGATCAAGCCGTGTGTCTCGGGCGTCCACTGGCTGCAGACCGCCACGAAGGTTGCGTCCGCCAGCAGCTCATGGAGCCGAGACGGGGGTGCCACCTCGGCGAAGCCCGGTGGCACCCGCTCCCCGGCGGCCTTCCGGGTTCCGATGACCCGCATCCCCAACGCGGAGCACAACCGCCCGACCTCCTGCCCGATGCCCCCGGTGCCGATGACGCACACCGTCTTGCCGGCGAGGAGCACCGGTCGGTAGCTCCGGCGGTCGAACGCACCACGCTGCCGGTCGTCGGCTGCGAGGTGCAGGGCGCGAGCGAAGTGGAGGAACGCCCCCACCACGTATTCGGCGATGGCCAGCGTGTTTCCGAGACCCCGGGACGTGGTGACCAGGACGTCGCTCCCCCACAGATCGCATCGCTGGAGGTTGCTCGCCCCGGCCGGCGTCTGGTGGAACCACTGAAGACGGGGTGCCCGGGCCCGCAGATCGAGCGGAACCGGGAAGCCTGCCAGGATCACGTCGGCGTCGGCGAGGACGGCGTCTCGCTCCGCTCGGGTGCCCGTGCCCGACGAGCCGGGCGGCAGATAGAGATCGGCGGTGTGGTCGCCCCAGGTCGCCCGCAGTTCGCCGTCGAACCACCCCGGTGTCTCCCGCACCGTGACCGACGGGTCGACCTCGGCGATGCGACGCCGTGCCTCCGCCGTCAGCGGCACCAGCGAGACGATGTGCAACCGTTCCCCTCCCTTGCTTCTTCGACAGCTGAGGCTCCCGAGCTTATAGTCGGCGGTGCATGGGGACCGAGGAGCCCGGCCGGAGCGTCGGTGAAACGAACGGTCCGACGCTGCGAGCGATGCAACGACGGACCCCCGTGTGGCAGGCACCCACCGACGTGCTCGATCTCATGGGGGAGGTCTCGGGAAACGAGCTGAACGGTTGGGGTGAGCCGACGGTCCGCCAACCGACGCTCGTCATGTGGGCCAATCCCCGAGCTCTCGCCCACGGCGCCGTTCAGCAACGCATGACCGAGGAGTTCGTGGCCCATCCCGAGCTTCGCCGGGTCCTCCGCCTCGACGATCACCATGAGCCAGGGGAGATCGCGTCGACACCCGTCGAACGGTCGCCCGAGGAGTGGCTGTCGGCGGTCACCACGTTCGCCACCGGCGACGATGGTCATCGGGTGGAGCTGGTCGGGATCACCGAACCGCGACGGGAGTGGTACTTCGACGGTCGGGAGTCGGCCCTGCCCTGGATCGTGGTGCTCGGCGTCGCCATGGACCACGAGCAGCTCGCCACCGCCCCCGAGCACACCTCGGCCCTCGAGGTCCACCGGCAGTACAACCGGGGCACGGCAGCCGCCCGAGCGCTGGCCGACTGGTTCCGGCGCCAGGGCTTCCAGGCCGAAGGCCACGGCGGGCCCGGCGCCGGGCCGATCCAGATGGTCCCGGCCGCCATCGCTGCCGGTCTGGGAGAGCTGGGCAAGCACGGCTCGATCATCAACCGGCAGCTCGGCTCGTCCTTTCGCCTCTCGGTGGTACTCACCGACGCGCCACTGCTGGCGACCGAGCCCGACAGCTTCGGGGTCGACGACTTCTGCTACGGCTGCCGGGTCTGCACCGACGCCTGCCCACCGGATGCCATCGCTCCGGACAAGCGCCTCGTCCGCGGGATCGACAAGTGGGCGGTCGACTTCGATCGATGCCTTCCCTACTTCGCGGTGAGCTACGGCTGCGGGATCTGTATCGCCGTCTGTCCCTGGTCGGCGCCGGGCTCGGCCCCCAGGCTGGCCGAGAACATGGCCCGCAAGCTCGCCCGCCGGCGAGCCGGGTCGGGATGATGCGGTGACGGCGACCTCGGTCTCGACCCCGGTCACCGACCGGAGGGGTTTACCTGCGGCGGGGATCGCGATGATCGGGTGGGCGGCGTCGGGGGTGATCGCCAAGGGGATCACCGAGCTGGGTGCGCTGTCGGTCGTGTTCTGGCGGATGTGGATCTATGCCGCGGTCGTCCTTCTGTTCCTCTGGTTGCGGGGCACGCCGCTGCGGTTGGCCTCGCTGCGGGTCTCCCTGCGAGGCGGCTTGGCGCTCGGTGCCGACATCATGCTGTTCTTCGTGTCGATCCGGCTGACCACGGTGGCCAACGCGACCGTCATCGGCTCGTGTCAACCGATCTTCATGCTGCTCATCGTCGGCCGGGTGTTCGGTGAGCGGCCCCGCAAGCTCGACTGGGCGTTGGCGACCGTCGCACTGCTCGGTGTGGCAATCGTGTTGTTCGGATCGAGCGGTCGGCCGGAGTGGAGTCCGAGTGGTGACCTGCTCGCGGTGCTCACGCTGGTGGCCTGGACGCTGTACTTCGTGTTCTCGAAACTGACCCGTGATCGGATCGACTCGGCCCAGTACACCGGGGCAACGGCGCTGCTGGCGGCGCTGGTCGCGACGCCGTTCGCGGTGCTGTCGGGCCAGGTGTTCGACGCCCCCTCCCCCAATGCCTGGTTGTGGCTGGTCATCCTCTCGATCGGTCCCGGCTTCACGTCGCACATGCTGATGAACTGGGCGCTCGGTCACATCCCGGCGTGGCTCGGCTCGACGCTCACCCTGGCGATCCCGGTCACGTCGACGCTGTTGGCGTGGGCCTTTCTCGGTGAGGGGGTCATCGCGGTCCAGTTCGTCGGCATGGCCGTGGTGCTCGCCGCGTTGGGCGCAGTCGTCAGCGGTCAGACCCGGGCGGCGTAGAAGGAGCGCACCACGTCGAAGGCCAGCTTTCGCTCGCCCTCCTCCGACATGAGGCCCTTGCGGTTGTAGCCGTCCTGGATCTCGGGCAGGACCCGAACCGGCGTCCGGAAGTCCTTCAGGATCCAGGGCGACAGTCCAGCGCACGCATCGCATCGCTCGATCATCTTCAACTGCTCGACGTAGACAGCAGCCTGGAACTCCTCGGTCCAGATCTCGTCGTCGTCGCCGTGGCGGCCCGCCTTGGCAGCGGCGCCGAGCTCGGAGAAGACGATCGGCTTGGCGAACCCGCTCGTCCAGCTGGTGCTGGCGATGTCGGCTCGCTCGCCGTAGTACCAGCCGAGGTACTGGTTCACGCCGATCACGTCGACGACCACCCCGAGGGGGTCGTCGATGGTGACCTCTTGGCCAGCCGGCGGATGGGTGAACAGGGCGGCGGTCACGAGACGGGTGGGGTCGAGCGCTCGGGTCCTCGCCGCCAGCGCGGCCAGGAAGTCGTTGCGGTCCGGTCCGGGCAGGGTCTCGTTGGCCACCGACCACAGCAGGACGCTGGCTCGACTCCGGTCGCGAACCACCAGCTCGGTGAGTTGGGCGAGAGCGTTGGCCTTCGTCGCCGGGTTGGCGAAGTCGATGCCCCAGTACACCGGGACCTCGCACCAGACCATGAGGCCGAGGCGGTCGGCCGTGCGGACCATCGCTTCGTCGTGCTGATAGTGGGCTAGCCGCGCGAAATTGGCATGAAGATCGTCGACCCAACCGAGCAGCGTGGCCGCATCATCGTCGCCATGAGCCCGCCGACCACCGGTCGGGCCCTCGCCGTGGAGCGAGATTCCCAGGAGGAAGACTGGCTCGTCGTTGACGAGTATGTCGGTGCCCTCGGTGGCGACGGTCCGGAAGCCCACCTCGTCGTCGACCACATCACCCTCACCACCGGCGGTGTCCGATCCGGTCGCCGGCACGTCCAGGCGGTACCGGACCGGATGGAGGACCGGCTCTCCCAGGGCCCAACGCCGGACTCCGATCGGATCGAGCTCGAATCGACCCGTATATCTGTGGCCGTCGGCGGCGGCGACCAGGTCGACCTCGACGCTCCGGTCGAGCCCGACCAGTTCGACG
>JAOTYQ010000624.1 GCA_029861725.1 Acidimicrobiia bacterium
TTCCACGGCACCGATTCGGTCGCCCGCCCCAACGACCGCGAGGTGATCTGGTGGACCGACGACGGGTTGCTCCTCACCATCACCGGTGATCAGGACCCGCTCGACGTCGACGAGGTCGCCGACCTCGCGGCAACGTTCGAGACTGTCACCGAAGAGGAGTGGACCGCTGCCGGCGGCACCTGAGCCAGCCTTCTAGAGGCTCGGGGCTCGGCAGTGGTGAATATTCAGCAGAAGGCCAACGGTTGGCGGACGACGATGGAACGTCAGAACGTCGACGAGCTCGACGGCTGAAGGAGGGAACAGCAACCATGGACGCACGCGATGAGGCCGTGACCAACGGCATCGCCGTCGACAGCACGGCCGAGGAACCGCCCGAGTCGGGCGGCGCCCGACCCGAGACCGACGACGGCATGGAGCTGGTTGAAGGGTACGACCGGCCCGAGCCGGCGGTGACCGAAGCGGCAGCGGCAGGACCCGATACCGCCGGCGTCGACCCGACGCTGGAGCGCTACCGCGTCGACATCGGCAATGCGTCGTTCGGGACCGGCCTCACTCCCGAGACGGTGCACGGCCCGGACGATCGCCGGCAGATCACCGGCAACACCAACGACTACCCCTGGCGGGTCCACTGCTCGCTGCTGATCACGGCGGCCGACAACTCGACCTGGATCGGGACCGGTTGGTTCGTCAGCCCCCGGCTCCTGGTGACCGCCGGCCACTGTGTCTTCATCAACGGCAGCGCCGTGCCGGGCCAGAACGGGTGGGTAAACAAGATCCGCGTCATCCCCGGGCGCGACGGATCGGTGAAGCCGTTCGGCGAGACCACGAGCACCACGTTCTACACCGTGAAAGGCTGGTCGGAGCAGGGCGACCCCGAGTGGGACTACGGAGCGATCGCCCTCGACGAGCCGTTGGGGAACCAGACCGGCTGGTTCGGGTTCGGGGTCTACAGAGACAGCGATCTGCGCGACACGGTCGCCAACATCTCCGGCTACCCGAGCGACCAGGCGACCGGCACGCAGTGGTACGCGGCCCGCAAGATCGACTCGGTCGGTCCTCGCAAGGTGAGCTACGACATCGACACCGCCGGCGGTCAGTCCGGGGCGGCCGTCTACCGGATCAAGAACGGCTCACGGTATGGCGTCGCCGTTCACGCCTACGGCGGGGCCAGGGTGAACTCGGGGACCCGTATCAACAAGGCCGTCTTCGACAACATCAGCAAGTGGAAAGCGGACCACAACTGAGGTAGTCATCCCCCACCCGCGAGCAACGAGGTGAACAGGTCCATGACTGCCTACATCGTCCGAGGTGTCGTCGTCGATCAGACCGGCCAGGCCGTCGATGAGGCCGCGGTGTCGTTCGTCGACGGCCCGGGCTCGTGGCCAGACATCGCGGCCATGACCGGCGACGACGGACGGTTCGCGCTGACCGCGCCGATCGCCGGGCAGTACCGGCTCGGGGTACGGGCCGACGGCTACGACCTCGTCGAGGTCGCCGTAGCCGTGGGTCCCGAGACCGGCGACGGGGCCACGGTGACGGTGACCCTCCCCGCCACCGACACTGATCGATGACGCGGGCGACAGAGGAGGACCTCGGGCCCTTGGCCCAGCCTCGTCGATCGGCTCCACTGGTGCGAGTGGATCAGCGAGACGAGGGTGAGGTCGGGCAGTGAGGTTTGCGATCAACGTGCCGAACTTCGGCGACTACGCCGACCCGAGGTTCACCGCGGGCTTGGCCACGGAGGCCGAGGAGGCGGGGTGGGATGGGTTCTTCGTCTGGGACCACATCAACGCGGCGTACGAGCCCGGCAGCCCGATGGCCGATCCCTGGGTGCTGCTGACGACGATCGCGCTGGCCACCGAGCGGGTGCGGATCGGGACGATGGTGACGCCGCTGGCCCGGCGGCGACCCTGGAAGCTGGCCCGCGAGACGGTCACCCTCGATCGGCTCTCCGGCGGTCGGCTGGTGCTCGGTGTTGGCCTCGGCTACCCGCCGGATCTCGAGTACGCCGCACTGGGCGAAGCGGCCGACGACCGCCTCCGGGCCGACAAGCTCGACGAGGGGCTGGACGTGCTCACCGGCCTGTGGAGCGGTGAGCCGTTCTCGTTCGACGGGGAGCACTACCGGGTGTCCGACGTGCAGTTCCTCCCGACCCCGGTTCAACAGCCACGGATCCCGATTTGGGTGGCCCAGATGTATCCGCACCGCCGGCCCCTACGCCGAGCGGCTCGGTGGGACGGGCTCGTGCCGATGCACGAGACCGAGCTGTTCCCAACGCCGGACCAGGTCGCCGACGCGTTGGGAGCGGTGCAGTCGTCCCGGAGTGACGATCGCCCGTTCGACGTCAACGTGCCGGTCCTGCTCCCGCCGTCTCGCTCCGACGCAGCCAAACTGGTCCGCGACTACGAAGAAGCGGGCGCCACCTGGATCCAGGTCGGCGCCTGGACGGTCGACGATCTCCGAGCCCAGATCGCAGCCGGGCCCCCAGCCCAAATCGCGTGAGTTGACGTATCACCGGAGCGGCTGCTCCCTCTACGCCTATGAGTGGTTGCGGGTCGCCGAGCAGCGACGACCCCGAGCCCGCCGGCTCGGCACACGGGGCGCAGCTGGAGGGAGCAGTCGTGGACGGCTCGACCGACAAGGGATCAGGTTCGACGACGCTGCGTGTGGTGGGGTTGCTCGCCGCGATCGCCGGCGGCGCGGGGGCGCTGATCGGTGGGCTGGCGGCGGCCGGGTACATCGATGGGGCCGGCGGCACCTCGGGCCCGACGACCGAGATCACCACCACCCCGCCAACGTCGCCGCCCACCACACCACCTACGACACCGTCGCCGCCCACCACACCACCTACGACACCGCCGCCGCCGGCTCGGGGGACGATCAGCGTGTTCTACCGCACCGAGGGCACCCCGACCTGCGTGCTGACGCCGGAGATCACGATCGGCGACCGCACGGCCCAGCCGTCGGACTTCACCCCCGCCATCACCGACGTGCTGCTCGGCCGCCAGGACTACTCGATCTCGGGGATCATCGAGTGCGTCGATGATTTCGGGTTCGCCAGCTGGTGCACGATCGACGGGTCCGGCCAGATCGACGTCGCCGACGGTCGGTCGTTCTTCGTGGTCTGGAACCTCCCCTCCGTCGAGTTCGGCGTCTGCAACATGTGGCTCAGCGACGTGTAACTCGGGCTCAGTCGGTTGCGGCGGTCCCGGTGGCGGCGTCGACGATCTCTGCCCCGCGGTCGTAGACGAGCAGGTGGCCCTCCCCCTCGGCGAGATGGAGGGTTGAGCCAGGGATCAGGTCGGCGTAGCGCTCGGCGTGGTGGACCGGCACGTTGACGTCCTGGTCACCCTGCCAGATGTGCACCGGCACCGACGAGATCTGCTCGAGCTCGAACCCCCACGGCCGGGCGAACAGGGCGAAGTCCTGGGCCGAGGCCTTGGCCCTCGTCGGGTGCTTCGTCGCGAGGTCTTCGAAGAAGATCGACGAGATCTCGGGCCGGCCAATGATCGCCACATCGGCTGGCGGCATCTGCGACGCGAGCCGTTCCCGCAGCCTGTCCTCGGACAGCCTGCGGGCGGCCAGCGACAGCGCGGCGAACGGCACCGGGAGGAGCATCGGGGCCCGGCGGGCCAGCCAGGCGAACAGACGGTTGAGTGGCATCATGCCGATGGCGTCTCCGGGCTCGGCCATCGACCCGCATCCACTCACGATGGCGCAGCCGG
>JAOTYQ010000623.1 GCA_029861725.1 Acidimicrobiia bacterium
CGCCTCAGACGCGAGAGGTCACTGGTTCAAGTCCAGTACGGTCCACACACGTTTGCGCTGGTCAGGCGGTATCCGTGTAGGGGTGAGTGGCCGTCCAGCTGCTCCAGATGCCGGTCTGGTAGCCCAACTGGTAGCCCAGAGAGACCTCTGTTTGGCTCGAGGGAAGATCGGAGTACCGCCGTCAGTGGACATCGAACGTCTATTGAAGCTACGGCTTGTGGTTGGTCGAGTCGGCGAGATGGACCGCTCCAAATTGTGGAACACGCAGGGGCAGCTGAGCGCACTGGGGTCTTCGGTGCTGCAGCGTGGCTTCCCCCGGACACATCACTTCGCGCAAGCACGGTCTGTCTTCGCTGTGGCCAGCCACCGTTGTCGCGAGGTGTACGACCCGCCCCACTCGGTCACGCTGTGGAACCTCCCGGCCGGGATCGAGGACGAGTTCGAGCTCCGCTGGGAGCAATGGCTCGACGACGCCGAGAGCTGGGCTCCCTTCTTCAAAGAGTTGGAGGATTGCAGCGATGATCTCGCCGCGGAACTCCAACGGCTCGAGCTCGTCACCGACGACCATATCGACCGCGCCAAGAACCTCCGTCGCTCGGCCGAGCTACGAGCCGTCCACGTCCCCGGAACGTTCGAAGGAACAGACGACGACATCACCATGCTGGCGCTCGCCTTCAGTCGTGGTGAGGTTGAGAGCCTCGCTGTGCCCTACCAGTCGTGGGATGGCGACGTATGACGACAGCGCAGCGAAGCAACGTGGTCTCCTCGTTCACGATCATCAAGGGGGCGATGATCCCCGAGACATACGAGGTCCTGGCGCAATGGGACTTCGAACTCGACAAGAAGGCCAACCTCGACCGGCTCCGCGACGAGAACTACATCGGCGCCGCCAGCCGGAGGCGGACGAAGGACTGGCAGGTGCCCGGGGTCTGGTTGCCGAACTGGAAGCCCCAGCTCGCGAGTTCGGGTTGCCCTTCACTCCAGGCGGTGGGCGCCGTCCCGTGCATCTGGTCAGCGGTGTCATGATGGCCCGAGCCGAGGGCGGAGCGAGGCGTAGGATGCCATGCGGCTTCTGCTACCGAGCCGGCAATGCGGGCACCTCCGAAGCCAATCTTGATCTCGTCATCGGCCTGCAGAGCGGACGTCCGTGCTGCGCCATCCGGACCACACCGTCTACACACTCCGTGCAACAGTCCCCGACGAACCGCGCGCAGTTCGATGCGTAGCGATCAGGGCTGTGGCCTGTTCTGCTGTGAGTGGCTTGGAGATGAGGTAGCCCTGAGCCTGGGTGGCTCCGATCTGCTGCAGTTCGGCGAGGTCTTGTTCACATTCCACCCCCTCGGCCACCGTCGGAATCCCGAGTGCTTGCGCCATTTGGACGACTGCCCGCACGATTTCATTGGAAGGGCTTCGGTGAAGGTCAGTCATGAACGACTTGTCGATCTTCAGTACGTCGATGTCGAGGGCGGCCAGTTGTGACAGGGACGAGTAGCCGGTGCCAAAGTCGTCGATGGCGATCCGCAGTCCGAGTTGGCGTAGCTGTCTGATGATCTGGACAGCTGTGTCAGTATTGGCGAGAATGGCGTCTTCGGTGATCTCGATCGTGAGTCTTTGTGGGTCGGCACCGGCTCGTGCAATGGCGTCTTCAACGCGCCGTGCGAAGTCTGGATCTCCGAAGTTTTCAGCCGAGGCGTTGACTGCCATCGTCCAGTTGGAGGCTTCGGGTCTCGTCTGCGACCAGGAAACGAGTTGACGGGCGGCGGTCTCGAGCGCCCAGGTATCGATGGTTGGCATGAGTCCGAGCTGGGTGGCTGTGGGCAGGAAGGCGCCGGGTCCGAGAAGTCCGTGTGAAGGGTGATTCCAGCGGCTCAGAGCCTCAAAACCGCATATGTCTCCGCCGTTGGTGGTGATGAGTGGCTGATAGTGGAGTTCGAGTTCGCCCTTTTGAATGGCGCGCGCGAGCTCGTCTTCGAGTTGGAGCTGCTCAATGAGATTTTCTCGCATCTCTCGTTCGAAGAGGACGGCGCGATTCCGGCCCAGCTGCTTCGCCTGGTACATGGCAAGATCAGCGTCGCGAAGGACGGCTTCTGCGTCGTCGTCTGGGCCGCAGACCGCGATCCCGATCGAAAGCGTCACGGCGATGGTTCGGTCGTCGATGTCGAACGGCCTCGTGACCTCCGCTTGTATACGATCGGAGATCTGGCGAGCTTCGGTCTGGGTAGACAGGTCCTCGCACAGCATGACGAACTCATCACCACCAAATCGCGCGATCGTGTCATGATCTCGGACTACTGACTGGAGTCGGTCGGCGAGGGCCGTGAGCAGGCGGTCGCCGGCGCCATGGCCCATCGTGTCGTTGACCATCTTGAACTGATCGACGTCCATGAACAAGACAGCCGCGATCGACTTGTCCCGCCGGATCCTCAGAAGAGCGTGGTCGAGACGGTCCTCGAGGAGCGTCCGGTTGGCGAGCCCCGTCAGATCGTCACGCAGCGCCAGGCGTTGGAGTTCTTCCTTGGCCGATCGCTGTTCGGTCACGTCGCTCATTTGAAGGAGTATGCGATGTTCTTCTCCGTCCAGCACGATCGTGGCCGTCTCATCGACCCAAATATGCCGGTCGGAGTCAGGTTCGTAGCGGACTTCGGCTCGTGTTCGCAGCTCCCGATTGTCAGATAGCCGCAATAGGCGGGCGGTCCATTGAGCTCGCATGGGTTCGGCAACGAGGTCAGCCATGGAGATGTTGGTTAGGTCTCGCCCTGGACGGTTCAGGAGCTCTTCTAGTGCTCTGTTCACCTCGATCACCTCACCGTCTGCCGTGAGCAGAGCGCAGCCGATCGGTGACGAGTGGAAACTGGCGGCAAATCGTTCGTTTGCTGCTCGCGCTCGTGCCTCCGCGTTGCGGTGGCGAGACTCGGCGGCCACGCGTCGAACGAGGAAGTGGAGCAAACCGAACAGTGAGAAGCTCACGAGCAGTCCGACCCCGCGGAGCACGATGATCTCACGGCTCGTGGGGATTTCTAGGAAACTGTCGGCGGCCCTGATCTCGATGAGCCAAGGGTGGTCGAACATCGTGATCTCTCGGCTGGAGACAAAGGCCGGCGGCTCCTGCTGGGGTTCATCGACGTCGAGATGACGACGGGCGGGTTCAGATGCCCCAGCCGGATCCTCAACGAGAACGAGGTTGCCATCGGGTGCGGCGAACTGTGGTGTGAGTATGATGTCGACAACATGGCCGTCGTCCTCGCCCGGCACCGACAGATCGACCAGTCCCGAAATCGTAGCGACAGCAAGGACGCTGTCACCCTCGGTGGTCGTGTATCCGACCACGACCATGTTCTCGGAAGTCTCGGGCACCGTCGCCCACAGGCCTGCCGGCCAGATCTCCACCGGTTGCAGCGACCACTGCGAGTCGTTCCCGATCCGTATCGGATCAGCCCCGGCCGACACAACAAAGAATGCCACCGAACCAGGCAGCGCCTCAGCGTTCAATAGTTCTAGCCGTCGCTCGATCTCGGTTGGTGACACGGGGGAGTCCACACCCATGACAGCGCCGACGAGGACCCGCTCATAGGCCTCGGACACCGCTAGTCCGCGGTGCTCGTGATCAGCCACGAAATCGCGGAAGTGATCCTCGGCGACGGCCACAGCAGATTCCTGAGCGTCAGCTATGGTTCTCGCCCGAGCCGTGGTGACCACGAAGGCCAAGGTCATCACCGAGACGAGAA
>JAOTYQ010000625.1 GCA_029861725.1 Acidimicrobiia bacterium
GGTCAGCAGGCATCGGGACGCTCGGTGAAGGCGTTGCTGCGGTCTCGCGAGGGGCACAGGTGTCGAGGCTCCACTGAGTGGACACCGTTGCTGTGGAACTCTGCGACGTCGATGCCCAGACTTAGAATGATCCTCGGGCCACCGAAGACCAAGCGCACCGTCGGACGCCAGCTGCTCGGACCCACGGTCGTACAGCTGCTTCGGGAACGTCACGAGCTATCTCTTGAGGATCGAGCGCCGATCGGCGACGCGTGGCCGACCGTCGTCTACGAGGGCGAGACGATCGATCTCGTCTTCACCACCGCAGCAGGCACGCCGACCCTTCGTCAGCATGTCGATCGGGCAATCCGCAAGGCCGCTGTTGAGGTCGGGCTCGACCCGAGCCACCTTGGCACTCACGCCGGACGACGGTCAGTTGTGACCAATCTCTACGCCACCGGGGCGTTTGATCTGGCCGATGTCGCAAGCTTCGTTGGCCACGCCGACGTGGCGACGACATGAAGCTATGTGCAGCACGAAGGCGATCGGCCGGAGCTCGTGAGCCGCAAAGCCTTTGAGCTCCTCGACCCTTCGGAGCCTGAGGTTTGAGGAAGCACGCTGCGTGGTATCCGCCAGCGCGGGCACGGCGCACTCGCCAGCGAGATTTCTCACCACTCGATACGTGAGGATAAGCCGATGCCGTTGCCGGACGGTTGGTGGGGTGTTGCCGGTAGAGGGTCGGCGGGCTCGCTCCTCGTCGGGTAGCGGAACTCCAGCTGGACGCTGTTGGGGTCGCAGAAGTAGATCGACCGCGCCGAGGGCCTTTCCGAGTCCGAGGCCCGGTCACCTGGTTGACGCCAGGAACCATCTCGACGCGTTCCGGCTAGCCAGACGACCGGGGACCGCTGCCGGTGACAGGCATAGCCTGCGATGCCGAGCACGAGGAGCGCTCAGTCGCCGTCGTCGCATAGTGTGCTCCGGGCTCCGGCGAGACTGCTGAGCGGCGTGAGGAGCTGTATCGATCCGCCGGCCGGTCCCTACCAGACTCGGTCACAGTCGGTCTCTGCGTGCGCTTCTCTGACAAGTCGAAGATTCCCCACCGAGTGCACCGGAGACAGCCACGCTCGGCCACTTTGATCGGACCCTCTGCACCGGAGACCATGTTCAAAGGGCTCTGGACCGACGTGGCGGGTCCCTGGGCGGCACTTGGCACGTAGCCTGGGAGCGGAGACTGCTGCAATGCCGTACGGAATCCTCGCCGATGTCGTCCTCGTCATCCATTTCGGCTTCGTCGTCTTCGTGGCAGTGGGCGGTTTCATCGCATGGCGGTACCCGCTCCTGCTCGTGGCCCACGTCCCGGCCGTCGGATGGGCCCTGGGGATCGTCACCGTCGGGTGGCCGTGCCCTCTGACCGGGGTGGAGAACGACCTCCGCGAACGCGCCGGCTCGGAGGCCTACGAGGGTGGCTTCGTCGACCGCTACCTGACCGGAGTCCTCTACCCGACGGAGTACGAGCGGCTCGTGCAGGCACTGCTGGCATTCATCGTCATCACCGCCTACGTCGGACTAGCGCTGCGCTGGCGGCGTTCACCGCGACGGCAGGCCTCGGCCCGTGACCTCTCCCACCCGGCCTCTCAGCCATAGCCAGGCCTCCACGCCAGGCGCTGGGGGTTTCCGAGCGCAGCACCAGTGCCGATCCGACGTGCTTGCCAGCCGGACAGCGGTGGGCATTACCGGGCGCCTGGCGTAGACGAGACACCGAGGACAGCCCCCGATTGGGATGCCCGCTGGCCCGCTATCGAATTGGCTGTGAGGCGTGGCGTCGTCTGCGAACCTGTCTGAGGTGAACATTGATCTCGTTCCTCGGTTGCAGGGCAACGGTGTGCGCCTGCGCGACCTGTGCGACGCCGATATCGAACGGCGGGCAGCCCTGGGGCGCGTTCCAGAGATCGCCCGTGGGTTCGGCGGCAACCCGGAACGGGACCGGCCAATGACCGAGAAGGAGGCTGGCGATGAGCTTCGCCGCAGATTCGGACCGGGCCCGCACTGGGTGATAGCCGACCAATCCGATCTCTTCGTGGGAACCGTTCGCCTCGCGCCGATCGACACGGCCAACCAGTCGGCCCGTTTCGGGATCGGCATCTTCGACCCGGATCGTCTCGGACTAGGGCTCGGATCCGAAGCGACGCGGCTCGCTCTGCGCTTCGGGTTCGCCGGGCTCGGCCTCCACAGGATCAGCCTGACCGTGCTCGCTGACAACACCCGAGCCATCGCCGCCTATAAGAAGTGCGGGTTCGTGACCGAGGGCCGGTTCCGCGAGACCCTGTTCAGAGATGGCACATGGCACGACGACCTTGCGATGGCCATCCTCTCCTCAGAGTGGGCAGACCACGAAACATGAACGTCGGCGAGCGCCCCAGGTGTGATGCGGGGTGAGCTGGTCGGAACCAGCGGACCGCAGCGGATCGTTCGGCCGCCAACGCCTGGCCTCCAGAGGACATCAGCGGCGACGACGATGGCGTGCTGTGGGGGTGTCGGGTCGAGCCGAGGGTCGGCAATTCCGGCCGCCGATCGGGTCAGGAAGCGCTGATGCCGTGGAGGTGTCGGACGGCATTGTCGATGATGAGCTCCGATCCAAGGTCCCAGGCGCTTCGATAGTGGTCGGGCCCGAGTTGCGTGGAGAGGCTGGCGAGGCGACGTCCCCAGCGTGTGCGGTAGGGGCCGAACGGCTCGCCACTGGGGAGCCGTTCCCACTGGGCCGCAGCGATCCCGTATGCGGTGACTGCTGCGGTGGGCCTCTCGGCGAGGTACAGCGCTGCGGCGAGGTCTGAGCGATGCTGCGCCAATCTGCACGCGACCGAGTCAGCGGCGTCGAATCACTGGTCGTTTCGGATCGTGTCGCGGAGCGCTCGTCGGTTGCGGGGCTCGGTGCGACTCTTCGCGTCGGTGAGCTGGCGGATGAGATCGTCGCGCACTTCGGTCAGGGCTTGGTCGAGGTCGGCTTGTTCGGACGTCGCCACTAGCCGATGGCTCCCCGCGATCCACGCTTCGAGCACTGTCCGCTGGCTTGGTGTCGCGCGCTCTTTGACCGATACCTCCAGCTCCACCGTCCCCAGGGGAAATGACTCCAAACGGCTGGTGAGGCTCGCCCAGCCCGCAACGATGCCGTCCCGTTCTTCGGCAGCGAACCCGCTTCCAAGCCGAAGGCTCGATTCGACGGTCGCTGGGTCGTCGTGCTCGCTCATCGCACCGTGTCCATGCTCCAAACTCTAGCGACACATCGATTCGCCTGGGGCCGGTGAGTCCAACCAACTCGGGCCGAGCGGCCAATTCACCCGACAACTCGATAACGCAAGTCAGGAATTCCGATCCGCGCGCGGCAACACGTGACAAACCGGCGGACTGGGACGCCTCGACCGTCCGGGGATTACGACCACGGACGGTGCGGTGAGCATTGCCCGGCTCGCCGACCGCCTGGCGGTCACAGTCGGTGGCGAGGCGAGACCGGCCGCCGGTGATCTCGCACGCGATGTAAGTGATGCCGTTGTGCGTGTTCGTGCAGGGCCAGGGTGGAGGGTGATTACGGGCGGGGTACGGGGCCTGCCTGGCGTGCGACTTCGCCTGCCTGGCGTGCGACTTCGCTGGCGATGCAGCGCAGCACGGAGCGTCCTCGCCCGCGATTTCGAGTGGGTGCAGGTGGTCGAATCGAGCGATCTCAGGTCTCTTCTGGGGCGCACCCGTCTGA
>JAOTYQ010000626.1 GCA_029861725.1 Acidimicrobiia bacterium
GGACGAGTTCCTTGGATTTGGCGCGAGAGATTTGGCGCGAGCACGACTACGGCTCGGTGACGATCACCGAGCCGGCCATGAACGCGACGTGCGGCTGGCAGAAGTACCGGAACGTGCCGGCGTCGCTGAACGTGCGCTCGATCACGTCGCCGACCTCGAACATCGAGCCCTCGAACGTGCCGTTCGCCACCCGCTCCCCCGTCGATGGCCCGAACGTGACGGTGTGGAACGTCCGAGACCGGTTCGTCCAGCGGATCGTCGTCCCTGCCGTCACCTCGACCACCTCCGGATCGAACACGAAGGGGACCTCGGGGTCGTCGTTCGGTCGGGCCTCCACCACCACGACGGCCGGTTGCGAGGTCCCGACCGGTGCCAGCAGGAGCCGAGCGGTAACAGCGACGACAACAGCCACAACCACGGCAACGGCGACCGCCACCGCTCTCAGCACCGACGCGCTCGGCGTCGGCCCCGGCACCACCGTCACCCGGTAGCCCCGCCGGCGGCGCGCCGCCTGCCCGAGCCGGCTAGCACGCAGGGGCGTCCATCAGGGCGAACTCCCGGTCGACGCCGGCCGCCACCTGGCGGGCCTCCGATGCGTCCTGTCCGGGGAACAGCAGCTCGAAGTCGTGGGTGGCGACGAAGGCCAGCCAGTAGCCCTCGCTCTCACCGGGCTCGCCCCCGTGGCCGTCGCTGTACTCGGCCGCGGTGTGACGGTGGTAGTGGGTGAAGTCGGGCGAGGGTCGGGTGTCGTCGCAGAACACGCCCCGCTGCGACAACCCCACGTAGCGGATCGTGGTGGCCTCGGCCGGGTCGAAGGCGTCGAGCTGGATGAAGATCGACACGTCCTCGTTGATCGACTTGTAGAGCCGGGGCGCCTGCTGGCCGCCGGCCAGGATGTCGTCGCTGAACAACGACACGAAGGCGGCCAGGTCGTCGGCCGACAGGGCTTGCTGGCCGGGGGCTTCGAAGTCGACGTCGGGCACGTCGTCACCGCACTCGGGCGGTGGGGTCGGCGCCAGCTCGTAGTCGATGCCGGGCACGACCTGCCGGCCCTGGGCGTCGAACTCGTCCAGGGCCAGGAACGACAGCCAGTAGCCCTCGGTTCCGGCCGCCCCGCCGTGTCCGTCGCCGTACTCGGCGGCCGACGGTTGGTGGAAGTGGGTGAAGCTGCCGTTGGCTCCGTCGGGCTGGGTCTCGGCGCAGAAGACGCCCTTCACCCCGAGCCCGAGGAACAGCGGCACGTTGCCCTCGGCCGGATCGAACGCGTCGAACTGCACGAAGAGGTAGGAGTCGGGCGTGATCCACTTGACGAGTCGAGGGGCCTGCTGCCCGCCGACGTAGGCCTCGTCGTCGAAGAGGGCCTTGAGCTCGGCCACCTCGTCATCGGTGATCGGGGCACCGGGTGGCGCCGTGGATTCGAGCTCGGTCGGCTCGGTGTCGTCGGCCGTCTCGGTCGAAGCCGGCGCAGCGGTGGCTGCGGTCGTGTCGCTGGCCTCGGTCGAAGCCGGTCCGGCCGCCTCCGACGCCTCCGTGGTGTCGGTGGTCTCGTCGTCGGTGCCACCGCACGCCGCCAGCACCAGGAGCCCGGCGAGCATTGGAGCGGAGATCGAGCGAACGCGTCTGGGGAGGGCCATGTGGATACCGAACTCGACGAACCTGACGGGCCACGCCCTCACCAGCTGACTTTTGCCTGACGGCGAGGCCTCCCCGAGACGATCGAGCCGAGCTTCTGTCAGGATTTCGTCAGGAATCTCCGGTTGCATGGACAACCAGACACGATCTCGTCCAGGGAGGACCGTGGGAACCAAAGTTCTGCTCGTTGACGACGACGAGAAGCTCGTGTCGCTGCTGGAACGGGGCATGGCGTACGAGGGCTTCGATGTGGTGACCGCCGGCGACGGCGAGGCGGCGCTCCAACTGGTGGCTGCCGCCGACCCCCACGTGGTGCTGCTCGACATCGGCCTGGTCGGGATCGACGGGTTCGAGACCTGTCGCCGGCTCCGCCTCCGTCACGACCTCCCCATCATCATGCTCACCGGCCTCGATGCCACGGCTGACATCGTCCGGGCGTTCGAGCTCGGAGCCGACGACTACCTGACGAAGCCATTCGCCCTGGAGGTGCTCGTCGTGCGGATCCGGGCGGTGTTGCGCCGCGCCGGAGCGTCGGCCACCCGGTTCGAGTACGCCGACCTGATCGTGGACCTCGAGGGTTACGACGCCAGCCGTCGCGGTCGCCGTCTCGGCTTGACCAGGCGGGAGTTCGAGATCCTCGGCCTCCTGGCCCGTCACCCCCGCCAGGTGCTGACCCGCCAACAGATCATCGACCAGGTGTGGGGGGTCGACGGCCCCGGCCAGGGCAACGCCGTCGAGGCCCACATGGCCCGGCTCCGACGCAAGATGGAGGCCGGCGGCGAACCACGGCTGATCGAGACGATCCGGGGGATCGGCTACGCCCTGCGGGGCCAGGAACCGGAGCCGGCGTCGTGACCGACCGCCCGGTTACCGACCGCCCGACGACCCAGCGCCTGACGACGGGACTGCGGGAATGATTCGCCGCCGCCTCACGGCGCTCGTGGTGCTGCTCCTCGTCGCCGTGCTCGGGGTGTTCAGCGCAGCCGTCCTGGTCGTGACCAGGGGCGCAGTCCAGGCCGAGCTGGAGCGGGACGTGACCAACCGATCGAACGCGCTGGCCGCCGCCCTGATCCGCGAGCCCGACGCCCTCGCCGACGACTACGTCAGCCGATTCGGCGCCACCGACGTGGTGGCCGTGGTGTTCTCCGACACCGGTGCGGTGGTGGCTCGGTCGGCGTCGCTGCCGGAACGGGAGCTGGTCTTCGTGCCCGAGCTGTTCACCTCGGGCCGAGCCGAGGAGATCGACCAGGGCGGCGCCCTGGTGGTGCGGGCCCAGACTGTCGACCTGCCGAGCGGGCAGCAGGTCTACGTGCTCGTCGGTCGCTCCCCCGATCGAACCTACGAGGCCTTGCGGACGCTGGCCGAGGTTCTGGTGCCGGCGGGACTCGTCGCCCTCGTCGGTGCCGCGATCGGGGTGCACCTCCTCGTTCGGCCGGCGCTCCGACCACTGGAGCAGCTCGACGCCGAAGCGGCCCGGATCGCCACTACGGCCGACCACGGCGGCCGCATCCAGGGTCGGTACGGCAACGACGAGGTCGGTGCCCTGGCCGAGAGCGTTGACTCGATGCTGGTGAGCCTCGGGGAGGCCCATCGGCTGGCCCAGAACAACGCCGACCGTCTCCGGCACTTCCTCGCCGACGTGTCGCACGAGCTGCGGGCGCCGCTGGCCCTGGTCACTTCGTCGATCGACGTGCTGGAGCGGACCGATCCCGGAACCGACGAGCACGATCGGCTGCTGGCCGACGTTCGGGCCGAGGTCTGCCGGATGGCCCGCATCGTCACCCAGCTGCTGCTGATGGCCCGGGGCGAGGACGCCCGGGTCGCCGACCGGCCGCTGCTGTTGTTCGACCTGGTCGCCGCCACCGGCCGCCGCTGGCGCGGGGGAACCGACCTCGCGGTCGATCTCGCTGGCCTGGGACCGGTCCGCGATGTCGTGATCAACGGCAACGAGGATCAGCTGACGCAGCTCTTCGACGTGCTGCTCGACAATGCGCTCCGGTACACGCCCGCCGGCGGCCGGGTCGACCTCGCCGGAGGGGTCGACGAGGACCGGGCTTGGGTCAGCGTGACCGACACCGGGGTCGGG
>JAOTYQ010000096.1 GCA_029861725.1 Acidimicrobiia bacterium
CGGCGGGAAGCTCGGCCGAGGACGAGGCCGACGCCGTCGAGCTCATGGCCAGCGGCCTCGATTACCTGAACCGGGCCATCGACGCCGACCCGACCTTCCCCGACCCGCTGGCGTTCCGGGCGTCGGTTCACGATCGTCTCGGGCAGTCCGACCTGGTTTGCGCCGACATCGCTGAGCTCCGAACGCTCGACCCACCCCAGTTCTTCCTCGACCAGACTGCGGCGATCGCCACCCGCAACGGCTGCTGATCCCCGAAGCAATTTTCGGGGAAGGCGTCGCTTGCCCACACGACAGGTGGGCAAACGACGCAATTGCGGGAAGGCGTCGCTCAAGTGGGGCGGGAACGGCGTCGACAAACGGGCGGTGAGCGCGGCATCCGGGGTGGAGCTCGACAACCGCATCGTTGAGGTGGCATGCCAGATCGAAGCCCAGTTGGCGTCGGTGCTGCTCGGCAAGCCGGCCCAGGTCCGCCTGGCCACCGCCGCCTTGCTCGCTGGCGAGCATCTCTTGCTCAACGACCTGCCCGGCGTTGGCAAGACGACGCTGGCCACCGCCCTGGCCAGGGCCGTCGGCGGTTCGTTCGGCCGGGTGCAGGGCACCCCTGATCTCCTCCCCACCGACCTCACCGGAGCCTCGATCTACCACCAGGCCGACGACAGGTGGGTCTTCCGGCCGGGGCCGTTGCTGAACAACGTGGTCCTCGTCGACGAAGTCAACCGGATCACGCCCCGCACCCAGTCGGCGCTGCTGCAGGCGATGGCCGAGGACCGGGTGACCGTCGACGGCATCACCCGACCGCTCCCGCTCCCGTTCCTCGTGGTAGGCACGATGAACCCGGCCGGCTCCGTCGGCACGTTCGCGCTGACCACGGGCCAGCTCGACCGGTTCGGGCTCAGCCTCGGGCTCGGGCCCGTCGATCGGGCGACCGAGCGTCGCTTGCTCCGAGGTGACGGCGGTCCAGCTGCGGTCGGTGCCATCGAGCCAGTGCTCCCGGCCGACCTGCTGCCGGAGTTGCAGGAGGTCATCGCCTCGGTGCACGTGTCCGACCCCGTGCTCGACTACGTCCTCGACCTGTGCGACAGTCTCCGCCCGGCCGGTCACCTCAGCGCTCGGGCCGCTCGCTCCTTGCTCGCGCTGGCCCGGGCCCTGGCCACCCTGGACGGCCGGGGGTTCGTCATCCCCGACGACATCAAATCGCTCGCCGTCCCTTGCCTCGCCCACCGGCTGGCCCCCGAGGGCGATCACGTCGACGGCCGCAGCCCACGGGTCCGATCGGTGGTCGAGGAGCTGCCGGCACCCGACGCTGCCGGCCCATGAGCCAGGGCGCACGACCGCGCCACCGCTGGTCGCTGACCCCGGCCGGGTCCGGCGTGTTCAGCCTCTTCTTCCCTGGCTTGCTCATCGCCGCGGTCGCACGCCAGCCCCTTCTCGTCGCCATCACCGTGGCCGCCGGGCTGCTGCTCGTAGCGAACGCAATCCTCGCCCGGGTCGTGATCGGCCGGTTCGACGTGACCGTGACCGCTCCGGCCACAGCCACAGTCGGCACCATTTCCTCGGCCCAGGTGGCGCTCGACGTCGCCGGCCCACCGGTCGAGTGCGCCGTCGCCATCGATTCGACCAAGCCGACTTGGTTGCCAGCCGTCGCCCCAGCCCAGGGGGCGGTCCCGTTCCGACCCGCCACGCGCGGCATCGATCGCGGGTTGACCGTGCGGGTGGCCACCGCCGTGCCGCTCGGCTTCACCAGGTGCGTCCGCACCGTGGCCGCGCCGCTCGACCGTCCCCTCTACGTCGCCCCTCGCTCGGTGCCGACCACGTTCGACCGCACCGCAGGTCGAGCCGCCGACCCGGCGCTCGGACCGGGTGACCCGATCGGTCTGCGCCCGTACGTCGCCGGCGACGCCCAACGCGACGTCCATTGGCCGAGCGTGGCCCGAACCGGGACGCTCCTCGTGCGCGATCGTAGGAGGGCCGAGGCCCTGACCGAGCTCCGGCTGGTGGTTTGCGGGTCCGGCGATGGTCTCGACCGGGCCCTCGGGCGAGCCCGAGCGCTCGTCGAGCCGGAGTTGGCCGCCGGTCGCCGGGCGGTCCTGACGACGACCGGGAGGCGGCCCGGCGGTGGGGGGCCGGCAACCGTCACCGAGCCGGTAGACAGCGGAGCTGACCTCCTGCGGAGGCTGGCCGCCGCCACTGGCGGTGAGTCCGTTCCGGCCGGTCGGGGTACGCACGTGCTGGTCACCGAGGAGGGAGCCTGGTGGCGGGACGGCAACTGACGTTCCGCCTCGTCGGCATCACGGCGATGTGTCTCGCTGCGCTCGTCGTGCCGGTTCCCACCGTCGACCGCATCGCCATCCTCACCGCCGCCAGCCTCGGCATCGGCTTCGCTGCGGTCATGCCAGGGTACGACCGGGCTGCGGTCCGGGTGGTCGGCCCGGCCGTCCTGGTCCTCGCCCTCGTCCCGCCGAGCGGTCTCTGGGTGCTCGTCGATCTCGTCGCCCTGTTCGTCATTGGCTTCGCGAGCTTCGACCGGTCGGGCATGGCCCGCATCGTGCCCGCCATCGGGTTGCCGATCGCAACGATCGCATTCCGCACCGGGCAGCCGCTCGAGCCCCCGATCGTCGTCGCGTGGGGGGCCGCGGTCGTGGCGACGTTGCTGGTGCACGATGCTGCGTGGCCCGTCGAGCCCGGAGCGACTCTCGGCCAGAGCGACGGCGATCGCCACCGGCCGGTCGTCTACGGCTGGCGCCGCACCGCCCAGGCCGCGGCGCTCATCGTCCTCACCCTGCCGCTCGCCCTCGCGTTCGCCGCGGTCGTCGATCGCGAGCTGCCCAGCTTCGTGCTCGCTCAGCCCCGCCTCGGCGATCTGGCCGGGCCCCAGCTCCGGGCCCACCCGGGACTCACCGGCGGCCTCGACGCCGGCTCACCGGTCAACCTCAGCGACGATGTCGTCCTGCGGGTGCGAGCCGACCGCCCCCTGTACTGGCGGGGCACGACCTACGACCTCTGGGACGGTCGCCGGTGGAGCAGCGACGACGAGCTCACCCCGATCACGTGGTCGGGCGACGGGGTCCGGCTCCCCGACCAGCCCGGCCCGGCCAGCGGCGCACCGTTGACAGGCGGCGGCCTCGACGACCTGCCGGCCCCTGAGACGGTGCTCCAGCAGTTCTCGGCCGAGCGGGCCGGGATCGACGTGATCCTCGCCGCCTGGCGACCCGAGGCCCTCTGGGCCACCGCCCAGGGTGCCGATCTCGGCCGCGACGGTTCGGTCCGGCTCGACGAACCGCTCGGTGCCGGCGCCACGTGGACGGTCGAGAGCACCGTCGTTCCAGCCACCGAGGACGATCTCCGACGAGCCGACCCGCTGCAGCTCACCCCTGGTTCGACGATCCTGACCCGGTACGCCGTCGAGGACGACGTCACCCCCGAGGTGGCCGAGCTGGCTCGCACCATCACCGCCGACGCCGACACGACCTTCGACAAGATCCAGGCGCTCGAGACCTGGATGGACGCCACCATCACCTACACGCGGAACATCCCCCGCCTCGCCGAAGGCGAGGACGCCGTCCACCACCTCCTGTTCGAGTCACGTCAGGGGTACTGCGAGCAGATTGGCAGCGCGTTGGTGGTGATGCTCCGCTCGCTCGGCATCCCATCACGCCTCGTCGTCGGCTACGTACCGGGGCAGTACGACTCCGCCACAGGTGAGTGGGTGTCGCAAGGGACCGACGCCCACGCCTGGGCCGAGGTCTACTTCCCCGGGGTCGGTTGGCAGGGGTTCGACCCGACGGCCGGCGTTCCCCCGACCGCCGACGACCGCGGTCCTGCGCCGGTTCTCGGCGACGTTCCCGTCATGGCCATCGTCACAGCCGTCTTCGGGACCCTCGCCGTGGGGAGCCTTGCTCGTCGCTATCGCTCCGCCGTGGGCCGCCTGGCCAGCCGGGTGCGGGGTCGCCGGTCGAAACCGGACCCGTTGCTCGATCTCCAGCGGCGATTCAACGCCTGCGGAGCCGATCTCGGCCGTGCCTGGTCGCCGTCGATGACCCTGCGGGAGCGAGGATCCGACCTCGTGGCGTCCGGCGTCGGCGAGGAACCGGTCGAGCGGGCCCTCGTCTCGCTCGAGCGCCTGTGGTACGACGACGTGGCTCGGCTCGAGCCTCGGGAGCTGGCTCGGACGATGGCCCAGGCTTCTGCTGACCTCGAGACCCTGGAGCACAGGATCGGAGCGAGCCAAGCAACCCGGCCCTCGCCACGCTGATCCCTGAACGAGCGGCGCGCGGTTCTATAGTGTCGCGAGTGATAAAGCATCCCGCCGTTTCGATCATGAGCGGCACCCACCGGCCTCGCTGGAGGGGCCGTATCCATATCGCAGCGTTCGCGATCTCGATCCCGGCCGTCGTCGGTCTGCTCGTTCTCTCGCCGGACCCTCGGGCCCGGTTGGCAGCCGGTGCCTTCGGCCTGAGCCTCATCGCCGTCTACGGCGTCTCGGCCGCGTACCACACGCTGGCCACAACCGTCAGGGCTCAGCAGATCATGCGACGGGCCGACCACAGCATGATCTTCATCCTGATCGCCGGGACCTACACGCCGGTCTGCCTGCTCGCCCTGCCGCGTTCGTGGTCGATCCCCTTGCTCGCCGCCGTGTGGACCCTCACCGCCATCGGTGTCTGCACCAAGGTCCTCAGCACCGGCTGGCTCATGCGAGCCAGCAACTGGCTGTACGTGGTGATGGGCTGGCTGGCCATCGTGGCCCTCCCGGTCATGCTGAGGACGTTGCGCCCTTCGGTGCTCACCCTGATGGTCGTGGGTGGCGCGCTCTACACGATCGGAGCGGCCCTGTTCTTTCTCCGCCGCCCCGATCCCCACCCGGAGGTGTTCGGATACCACGAGGTATGGCACACCTTCACCGTGCTCGCCGGGGCCAGCCACTTCGCCATGGTCGCCCTCGTCGTGCGCTAGCGGATCTAGCGGAACTAGGCGCGCGCGGCGCCTCGAGTTCCGCTCAGCGGTGCGGCCGCAGCTGGTCGGGAAGCTGGTCCCGGGACCGGTCGAGATACACAGCAGCCGTCCACCGCTCGCCGTCACGGTCGAGGATCCACACCGAGCCCTTCTCGCACCCCCGCCCCTCGATCGAGGCGCCGAGGTCGCCCAGCGCTTCGACGACCTCGGGGATGATGTCACCGTGAGAGCAGGCGGCGATCGCGTGATCCCCCTGGCGCTCGAGGAGGGCCAGAACGTGAGGGGTGGACGAGCCCTCCCACAGATCCGGCTGCTCCTCGATCTCCAGTCCGAGATGCTCGGCCAACGGCTCGACCGTCTCGACGCAACGAGTCGCCGGGCTCGACAGCACCTTTGAGATCCCGGCATCGCCCAACAGATCGACCAGAGCCAGCGCCCGTCGGCGGCCCTTTCCCGTCAACGGCCGGTACAGATCCCGGTTGCCGGGTTGGCGGTCGCCCGCCTGCGCGTGGCGAATGAGGAAGAGTCGCATCGGTGCCGCCGAGCTTACTGGTCTCGGATCGCCGTGCCCGTCGGGTGTTGAACCGGCCGACGGCCCGACCGCCGGGCGAGACGAAGGCCCGGCGCTGTTAGGCTGCAGCCCTCTCAAGTCGACAATGCGGTGCTCTCCGCAACGAGCACGAGGGAAGCGAGAAGGGATGACCCGTCGGATGTACCCCCCGGCCAAGCGCGCCATCGATCTCCTGATCGGCACGCTCCTGCTCGTTCTGCTCGGCTGGCTGCTCGTGCTGCTGGCCGCCCTCGTGCTGCTCACCATGGGCCGGCCGGTGCTGTTCCGCCAGGTGAGGCCGGGCCGTGACGGCGAGCCGTTCGAGCTGATGAAGTTTCGGACGATGCGAAGCGGCGGTGAGAGCGATGCCGAGCGGCTGACCCCGGTTGGACGATTCCTGAGATCGACCAGCCTCGACGAGCTGCCCGAGCTCTGGCACGTCGTCACAGGCGAGATGAGCCTGATCGGGCCCCGGCCGCTGCTGATGGAGTACTTGCCGCTCTACGACGCCCGGCAGGCCACCCGCCACGCGGTCCGCCCGGGACTCACCGGCCTCGCTCAGGTCAGCGGACGGAACCAACTGCCCTGGGACGAGCGCCTCGAGCTCGACGCCGCCTACGTCGAGCGCCTCTCGTTCGCCCTCGACGTGAAGATCGCGTGGCTGACGCTCTTGCAAGTCGTGCGGCGCGACGGGATCTCCGCCGAGGGAGAGGCCACCGTGTCCCGCTTCACCGGGTCGACCGGCACCAGAACGTGACCGTCGTCCTGCTCGGCGGCGGTGGACACGCCAGCGACGTGCTCGCCGTCATCGAGGCCCTGGTCGCCCAGGGAGCCAGTTTCGGGTCGGTCGTCGTCGCCGACGACGCCTGGGCCAGGCCCGACCGGTTCGTCGATCGCCTTCCCGTCGAACGGGTCGATTCGATCGATCGTGGGGCTGCGATGGGCCCGTTCGTCGCCGCTGTCGGCTACCCGAGGCCGCGGCGGAGCATCGTCGACCGGGCGGTCAGCGCCGGCGGCAGCGCCATCGAGGCGTTGGTTCACCCCAGCGCCGACATCGGGCGATGCAGTCGTCTCGATCGCGGTTCGGTGGTCATGGGGCAGACCTGGCTCTCGCCCAGGGTGGAGCTCGGCCGCCACGTCCATGTCGGCTATGGCGTCACGGTCGGCCACGACACCCGGATCGCCGCTTTCTGTGCCGTGATGCCCGGCGCGTCGATAGGGGGTGATGCCACGATCGGTGAGAACGCCGTCGTCGGAGCGAACGCCACGGTGCTGCAGGGCCTCACGATCGGGGTCGGAGCGGTGGTGGGGGCCGGGGCGGCGGTCGTCCGTGACGTGCCAGCCGGGGCGACCGTGGTCGGCGTGCCCGCCCGAATCGTCAACCGATCCGGGGAGTAGCGTGACGCCGTGACCGCAACCGACACCGTCTCCATCCGCCGGGCCGACGAGGCCGATCTCGACGAGGTGATCGACGTCTGCGGACGGGCCCTCGAATGGTCCGAGCCCGACGTCGACACGGCGTTCTTCATGTGGAAGCACGTCGAGAATCCATTCGGGCCATCTCCGATCTGGGTCGCCGAGGAAACCGACGACGGCCAGCGGCCCATCGTCGGTGTTCGGGCCCTGATGCGGTGGGAGCTCCGGGACGGCAGCGGTTCTGAGCGGCGGCTCGTTCGGGCGGTCGACACCGCCACGCTGCCGACCCATCAGGGCCGAGGTATCTTCTCCCGCCTCACGATGGCAGCGGTCGACGATCTCACCGCCGATGGTGTCGATGCGGTCTTCAACACGCCAAACGACAAGAGCCGACCCGGGTACCTCAAGATGGGGTGGGAATCGCTCGGCCGGGTGCCGGTCGTCGTCCGTCCCCGCTCACCGCTGACGCTCGTAGCGATGGCGAGGAGCCGTGTGGCGGCCGACAAGTGGGGCCAACCGACCGACGTCGGACTGTCCCCGGCCGAGGTCTTCGCCGACGACGAGCGGATCGACGCTGTGATCGCCTCGGTGACCGCACCCGAGGGCTGGAGAACCCCGCTCTCGGCCCGCTATCTTCGCTGGCGGACCGGGTTCGAGCCGTTGGCATGCCGGGTCGAGCCACTCGGGGCGAGCGTCGACGCTGGCTTCGTCGTCTTCCGGCTCCGAGCCCGAGGCGAGCTCCTCCAGCTCAGCCTCCTCCACATCGTCAACCCCCGCGGCCGGTCGCTGCGGCGGGCCCTCGCTCGGTTGCTCGCCGAGACCGAGGCCGACGTACTGCTGTCGTCGGGTCGATCGCCGGGCGTCGCCGCCGGGATGGTGCCGCTACCGAGGACAGGGCCGATCCTGACCTGGCGCACACTGGCTGACGACGTCGTGCCCTCGATGGCCGACCTCGACGTCCCCCTCGGCACGGTCGAGCTGTTCTAGTAGCGCCGTGTCAACCAGCGTTTGCCGAACCCGCGGCGAACGCTACCTGATGCGGTTCTAGTGTCCTGTCAGCCTGCTCACAGGGGCAAGTCTGCCCTTTTCGCGACCCTGACGGGCACCTAGGATAACGATGCTTGTTCACGGTGGTCGGTGTTCCGACACGATCTGACTACGGTGGCAAGGCAGCGTTGTTCGGAGGGTAGGTCAGAGGCCGGTTAGGGGCAGGAGGGATCATGGCGGGATCGGCGGGGCGCGAGCTCGGTGACGTCGCGCGGTGAAGATTCTCCACCTCACGACGGTGGCCACCAGCCACCAGCACCTCCTGCTCCCGCAGCTCGTGGCGCTCACCGAAGCGGGGCACGAGGTCGTCGCAGTCAGCGCCACGGGTCCGGAGGTCGCCACGCTGGAGCAGCACGGCATCCGCCATCGTCCGCTGGAGGGATCGACGCGAGGGTTCGACCTGCGAGCCGACCTGCGAGCGGCGCACTCGTTCGCCAGGATCGTTCGCGACGAGCGACCAGACGTCGTCCACACCCACAATCCGAAGCCGGGCGTCTATGGTCGGATCCTGGCTCGAGCGCTCGGCGTGAAGCACGTGGTGAACACCGTTCACGGTCTCTACGCCACCCCCGACGACTCGCTCCGGCGCCGTCTCGTCGTGTACGGGCTGGAGGCGATGGCTGCTCGGTTCTCCCACCTCGAGCTCGTCCAGAGCATCGAGGACGCCGAGTTGATGCGCCGGCGTCGGCTTGCCCCTGCCGCTCGTGTGCGTCACCTGGGTAACGGCATCGAGCTCGACCGGTTCACCGCCGACTGCCCCGACGTCGAACGTGAGGTACGCCGCGAGCTCGGGATCGGCGTCGAGGAGACCGTTGTCGGCAGCGTCGGCCGGTTGGTGGCCGAGAAGGGTTTCACCGAGCTGCTGGCGGCCTCCGAGGCACTTGACGCCCCGCACGCGCTCGTCATCGTCGGCCCCGACGATCCGGACAAGAGCGATGCGATCCCCCGGAGCGTGATCGACGCGGCACGGTCGCGGGGCGTCCGCTTCCTCGGGCATCGCGATGACATCGATCGCTTGCTACCGGCAATGGACATCTTCGTGCTGGCGTCGTACCGAGAGGGTGTGCCTCGGGCCGCCATGGAGGCTGCGGCCGCCGGGCTCCCGATCATCGCCACCGACATCCGAGGTTGTCGTCAGGTCGTCGAGGATGGCGTGACTGGAACCCTCGTGGCCCGGGCCCAGGTCGGCTCACTGCGGACTGCGTTGGGTGAGCTGATCGCCAACCGCGATCTCCGGGAGCGGTACGGGAAGGCCGGCAGGGCCAAGGCGATGGCCGAGTTCGACGAGCGTCAGACCGTGGCCAAGCTCTTCACCGCCTACCGCGAGCTCGGGATTCCGTGTCCCCGCCGCGACCGGACGCCGGTCGAGCTCGACGCCGTCGAGGTTGCGGCAAGCCAAGCAGCTGGTTCGGTGCCCTCTGGCAGCGAGCATGTGTCCGAGTCGTACGTCTAGACCGGCCGCGGGAACCCGTAGGGGCCGAACGTCTCATGCTGGTACCGGCGCCAACAACTAACGTGATGGAGTGAGCACGACGTTGCGCCGCGTAGCCGTGTCGGGCATGAAGACCGCCGCCATCGCCTATGACCGCCTCCGCCCCCCTCCGGACGGTGTCGTCATTCTCGCCTACCACCGCGTCGGGGGAGGCTCCGGGCTGACGGTCGACCTCGACCCTGCGCTGTTCGCCGACCAGATGGCCGAGCTGGCGGCTTCGGGGCGAGCTCGTACGCTCAGCGACGTGGTCGATGCGCTCCCCGAACCGGGGGGCCCGCACCGTGTCGCGGTCACGTTCGACGACGGGACGAGCGACTTCGTCGAGCACGCGCTGCCCGCACTCGTCGAGCACCGGGTCCCGGCGACGTACTACATCGCGACCGACTTCATCGAGTCGCAGACCTGGTTCCCGAACGGCGGCAAGCCGATGACCTGGCAGGCGTTGGGGGAGGCGGTGTCGACGGGTCTGGTCGACATCGGATCCCACACCCACAGCCACGCCGTCATGGACAAGCTGTCGCCGGGCGAGGCCGAGGAGGAGCTGAAGACGGCTCGGGGCCTGATCGAGGATCGCATCGGCGTGCAGCCCGACCACTTCGCGTACCCGAAGGGCGTATTCGGGGGCGTGGCCAACGAGGCCAAGGTCGCACAGCACCACCGGTCGGCCGCTCTGGCCGTCTGCGACGTCAACCGGTACGGCGAGGCCGATGTGCTCCGGCTCGACCGGTCGCCGATCCAGACGAGCGACGGCATGGCGCACTTCCGCCGGAAGGTCGCCGGGGGGATGCGGCTCGAGGGGAGGCTCCGGGACCGCCTGAACCGGCGGCGGTACGTGACGTCGGCCCGCTGAGGGAGGCTCCTCGTCGATCTCGACCGGATTCGGCTGGTCGACGGTCGGGAACGTTGCTACTGGGCGAGCGCTCGACGGTAGAACGCCACCATGCCATCGGCGGAGCGATCGATCGTGAAGCGGTCGAGGAACCGCTGTCGGGCTCGAGCCGCTCTGGCCGTGGCTGCAGTCCGGTCAGCGAGGCTCTCGACGAGGGCAGCGGCGAGCTCGGCCGGCTCGCCGGCGTCGACGAGCAGCGCTTGCTCGCACGTCGCAACCTCCCTGACCTGCGGGAGATCGGTGGCTATCGCCGGCGTCCCGGAGGCCATCGCCTCGATGAGCGAGCCCGGGAGGCCCTCGCGGCGCGAGCCGAGCACGAAGGCATCGCTGACGGCGAGGAGCCGGTCGACGTCGGGACGGTGACCGAGCAATCGGACCGCATCGCCGAGCCCGGCATCGGCGATGCACCGCTCGAGGGCGGAAGTGTGCTGTCCCTCTCGCCCAGCGACGAGCAGCACCGTCTCGGGGTGAGCAGCGAGGACGGCCGGCAGTGCGGCCAGCACGCGGTCGATGCCCTTGACGTACTCGTGCCGGGCGACGACGAGCACCACGCCCCGGGCGTGGTCGACGCCCAGCTCTCGCCGGAACCTCGTTCGATCGAATGAGTCGGGCACCGTCACGTCGGCCCGACCGCGGTAGACGACGTCGATATGCTCCCGCGGGTATCTCAGGTGGACGGCCATCCGGTCGGCCACGTGGGACGACACGGCGTGTAGGCGTCGGGTCAGCCTCGCCGTGCCGGCATCGGCGATCTGAGTCGCCCGGACCTTGACGCGGTTGAGGTGCGGAGCCCCGAGATGGTCGGCGGCGTAGGACTCGGTGGCCAGCGTCGAGACGACCGGAACGCCCTTCGACGCCGCGGCGATCCGGCCGCACAGGTCGGACTGGTACAGCGAGGTGTGCACGAGGTCGGGCCGGCGGGCGTCGATCAGCGCCCGGAGCCCGGTGATCCAGCCCCGACGTCCTCGGTCGTCGGGTACCCGATGCAACGGGATCCCAGCTGCGGTCACCCGATCCTGCAGGCCCGGTCGGTCGTGGAGGATCGCCAGCTCCACGTCGATCTCCCGCTCGGTGAGATAGGGCAGCAAGGCGGCAGTCGAGCGCTCCGCCCCGCCCTCGACCACGCTGTCGAGCACCAGCATCACGCGCAGCATCGAGTCCCGCCTCTCCGACCGGTGTCCGCACCGGCGACCGATCGGAGCGTGTCGGCCCATCGGTCGGCGGCGACGGTGAGCGAGAACCGATCCTGCGCCCGCCGGTTGGCCGCCTCACCGAGCCGCTCGAGTCCGGCCGCCTCGCCGCGGATGATGGCGTTGGCGAGCGCGCCCGGGTCACCCGGCGCAACGACGAAGCCGGTGATCCCGTCGTCGATCACGTCGTCGACGAACCCGACGTCGGTGGCGACGGCCGGTACCCCGGTCATCGCCGCCTCGATCAGTACCCCGGGCAGGCCTTCGGTCAGGCTCGGCAACACGAGCACGTCGGCGGCCGACAGGAGCTCGGCTGTGTCCTGGATCTGGCCGAGGAGGCGGACCCGGCCGGCTCCGGCCGCCAACGCCTCGTCGGCGACCGCTGGCCGCTCGGGCCCCTCTCCGGCTACGAGCAGCTGCCAGGCCGGCGGCAGCCGAGCGACGGCCCGGACCGCATCGGGGACGCTCTTCTCGGGGCTGAGGGCACCGATGCAGACGGCGACCTTCGCGTCGTCGGCGATGCCCAGCGCTTCCCGGGCTCGCGCTCTCGAGGCCGGCGAGCGACGGGGGAAGTCCGCAGTCGACACCGCCTGAGGAATCGTGACCATCCGTCGAGGCGGCACCCGGTAGATCTCGTTGAGCCGGCGAGCGGTCTCGTCGGTGAGGGCCACGACGCGAGAGGCCCGCGACAAGAACAGCATGGTTCGCGCCCGGCGGGCCCGGGTCGAGCCCCAGTAGTAAGGGTCGCCGATGTTGCGGTACACGAACGGCCGGCGGGTGCCAAGCGTCGCCAGGAAGCAGGCCGGCAGCGCCGTCGAGCCGTGGGCGACGAGCACCGCTGCCATTTTGGACCGTTCCCGGAGGGCTCGCAGCGTGGTGGAGCCCAGCGGTCTCGATCCGAGCACCTCGACATCGAGCGATGCCGAGGTTCCGGCGGCGAGAGCAACCGTCTCGACCGCGAAGCCCCTTCTGACCAGCGCGGGAGCGAGACTGACCGCGAAGAGCTGAGCGCCCCGCCGGTCGGTATCGGTGATCACCTGCAGAACCTTCGGGCTGCCGGTCACGGCGACCACGTCGCAGTCGACCGGCGGTGGTCGATCATGACCGGGTGGTTGCGCTCGTCAGCTGGTCGGCCAGGTCGCCCATCGTCACGACGTCGAGATCGCTCCGATCGCGGTGCACAGCCGCGGCACGGCACAACCGCTCGAGCGCGGCGAACGCAACCTCGGTGTTGTCCCGCAGGTTGTCGGGATGGAACCACAGGTGGAACAGCGAGCGACGAGCGACAGCTTGTTCCAGCCTCCGTTCGACCTGGCGGACCCACAACCGCCAGCTCAGGCGGCGGGAGTCGACGTCGAACATGATCGTTGCCGGGAGATTCCAGCGGGGCCCTTCTGGGATCGGCAGGACGGCCGTTCGCTCCGAACCGACCAAGCGGTCGGCGAGTCGTTGCCATAGGGTCGTCCCCGGTGTTCTCGGTCGCGAGCCCCGGTAGGCGATGATGCCGTGCTCGTCGAGCACGTCTTGATGACCGATCTGGTTCCGGGGGTAGATCAGGGACCGCAGGGCGATGCCGCGGGCGTCGGCGGCGGCGATCGCGGCCCGTAGCTCCGACGCGAACGTCTCCCGGCTGCAGCCCGGATCGCCGATGATCATGTGGGAGAAGCCATGGGATCCGATCTCGTGGGCGGTGGTCGCCGACCGGATCTCGTCGATGAGGTCGGCTGCGTACCAGGTTGGCGCGTCGTCGAGGTTGCTGCAGGGGTCCTCGTCGAACCAATCGCCGTCGAACCACTCGTAGCTGGGGCGGACGATCTCCGGATGCTTGACTCCATCGATGGCTTCGCAGCCGTCGAGCATGAGGTGGCCGACGACCGCCCAGGTGGCAGGGATGTCGTAGGTATCGAACAGCGTCAGCAACCGGCGGAGATCAGGCCGTTCCGAGTCGTACCGATACTCGCGATCCGGGCGGTGCACCAACCCCCACGCCATCTCCGTGTCGATGGAGATGATGAACGCCGCTCGGTCCATCTCGGGAGACACTCGTCGCTCGCGCTCAGAGCAGCTCACCGTCGAATGCCCGCCCCCTCAGGATCGCCTTCGTGTCGAAGACGAGCTTCGAGCTCGCAGCGATGAGCGCCGGATCGAACTCCGGATGGTCGACCAGTATCACGACGAGGTCGGACGCTTCCAGTTCCTCGGCACCGAACTCGAC
>JAOTYQ010000627.1 GCA_029861725.1 Acidimicrobiia bacterium
CGCCAGCCGCATCGACACCCGTTGCTCGGTCACGCGATCCGGCGGGGGCCCGGCCTCCTCGAAGTGCCGGAGTCGGGTCTCCGCCGCCCGGGCTCGGCTGGCGTTGGCGTCGTTGATCGCTGCCCGCTGCTTCATGATCTTCATGTGGTCGAACAGGCGCTTCCGCTCGGCCGACCATCGTTTGTGCTCGTCGTCGATGCGGGCCTTGCGAGCGTCCCGGGCCTCGGCCCAGCCGACGAACGAACCGCCGTGGGTCCATGCTCCCTTGGCTTCGATCGTGACGAGCTTGTCGGCGGCGGTGGCGAGCAGCTCGCGGTCGTGGCTGACGTAGAGGATCGTCTTGTCCGAGTCGTTGAGCCGGTCGGCGAGCCACTGCTTGCCCGGGATGTCGAGGAAGTTGTCGGGCTCGTCGAGCAGCAGGATGTCGAGCTCGGAGCGGAACAGCAGCTCGAGCTGAAGCCGCTTCTGCTCGCCGCCGCTGAACGAATCGACCCGGCGGTCGGCCAGCGCCGACCAGGGCTCACCGACCGCTTGATCGGCGCTCGCCGCCCACAGGATCTCCAGGTCGTAGCCGCCGACCTCCTCCCACCCGGTCAGCGCCTCGGCGTAGGCGAGGCTGCGTCGCTCGGCGTCGCCGCCCTCGGCGGTGGCCGTCCGGAGCGTGGCCTCGGCGCGGTTCAGGCGCTCGGCGGCGGCACGGTACCGCTCGGGCGAGGCTGCGAGGTAGAGGTCACGCACGGTCGGCGTCGCCGCCGGATCCACGAGCTGACGGAGGTAGGCCACCGGCTCACCCACCGCAACGACGCCCGCTGCCGGTTGCACCTCGCCGGCGATCAGCCGCAGCATCGTTGTCTTGCCGACGCCGTTGGCGCCGATCAAGCCGACGTGCTCCCCGCTCCCGACCTTGAACGACACGTCGGCGAGGAGCGGACGGCCGCCCGGCAGGCGATAGCTGACGTCGTTGATGTCGAGGTGGCTCATCACGTGGCCTTCGGGGGCGAGCGCCCGGCAAAGGAATCGACGCTCACCGCGACGCTACCGAAAGCGACCGGTGGGCGCGGTCCATTTCGAGCGGAGCCCGCCACATCACTTCGTGCGACGCACCACTAGCGTGCGCCGGGACGGTGCCCGGCGCCTGGAGTTTGGCCTCCGGCCAAACATCCCAGAACTCGATACAAAATCACAGGTCCACGTCCCCAAGGATCTAGTGTCCTGCTACGGGAGCGATCGGCGCTCCCTCCAGCGCAGTCGACGGGCGGCCGTCGACGCCGAACGGCACCTCGCCCATGAGCGTGACCCGCCAGAACTGCCGCTCGAAGTCCGAGTCGAAGATGTCTCGGGGCGCGAGGTGGGCCGTCGAGCGGTTGTCCCAGAACGCGACGCTCCCGGGCTCCCACCTGAAGCGGACGGTGAACTCGGGCCGGACCGAGTGCTCCCAGAGCAGCTCCAAGAGACCCTGGCTCTCTCGGGGTGACAGATCGACGATCGAGCTGAGGAACCCTGGGCTCACGTAAAGAACCCGCTCTCCGGTCTCCGGGTGGACCCGGATCAGCGGGTGCTCGGACACCAGCGTGTTGGCGGCAACTCGGGCCCGGTACTCGCCCGAGGCCTCCCGGCCCGTCGCCGGCGCGAATCGGTGGATGGCTCGCAGCCCGTCGAGGAAGCTCCGCAGGGTCGGCGACAGAGCCTGGTAGGCAGCGACGAGGTTGGTCCACTGAGTGTCGCCGCCGTAGGGAGGGACCACGTCGCCTCGGAGCAGCGACTGTCCGGGCGGGTTGATCGCCGCCGTGATGTCGGTGTGCCAGCCCGTCCACGGTCGGAGCATCGGGGGCCCGTGACCGCTGTTGGCCGTCCGGTGCTTGGCGATCGAGTAGACCGCAGGATGGTCGTCCTCCCCGCCGAACACCACGTGACCGGGGGTCGGCAACCCGAACTGGCGAGCTGCGGCCACGTGGCTGTCGTGGTCGAGGCGCTGGTCACGAAAGAACAGCACCTTCCACCGGAGCAGCGCGGCCCAGATCTGGTCCCGGACCACAGGTTCGATCGGGTGGCTGAGATCGACGCCGGCGATCTCGGCACCGATGTGCACCGAGAGCGGGCGGACCTCGACAGACGTTGCGGACTCGACGGTCATGGACCGAGTTTCGCAGGACTGCCGGGCCATCGTGAAGGCGGGATGACGGACCGAGTACGTCGCCTGCTCGGTTCGGCATGGAACGAGCCACCCGACCGGTCCCGTGCGGTGATGGTCGAGCGGGTCCCGGACTCGATCGGACAGCCGGCGCTCGAGTCCCTAACGTTGCCGAGGTGACAACCGCCCCGCAGTTGGAAACCGTCCTGACCACGCTCGACGATCGCGTGGGGGTCATCACCCTGCACCGACCCGAAGCGCTCAACGCGTGGAACGGCGCGCTCAGCCGGGACCTCGACCTCGCCCTTCGGTGGGCGGCCGATGACGACGACGTGGGCGCCGTCGTCATCACCGGGGCGGGACGGGCCTTCTGCGCCGGTGCCGATCTCAGCTCCGGTGGCGAGACCTTCGCCCGCAACGAAGATCGCGGTCCAACCGACGACAGCCGCTCGCGGACGCCTCAGCTGCTGCCGTGGGACGTCCCCAAACCGGTTATCGCTGCGATCAACGGCCACGCGGTCGGCGTCGGAGCGACGTACGCCCTGGCCTGCGATCTCCGAGTCGTGGCCGCCGACGCCAAGATCGGCTTCGTGTTCTCCCGGCGAGGGATGCTGCCCGAGCTCGGCTCGCATGCCGTCTTGCCCCGCGTCGTCGGTTTCTCGAACGCCGCCGACCTGCTGCTGAGCGGCCGCCCGATCACCGGGGAGGAAGCAGCCTCGATCGGTCTGGCGTCGGTCGCCACCGCCGCCGAGACGGTAGTGCCACTGGCTGTGGAGCGGGCTCGGGACATGGCGATCAATGGCGCCCCGATGTCGATGGCCGTCTCCAAGCGGCTGCTGTGGGAGTCGATGGGGGTCACCGAGATGATGGGCCGAGAGCAGCCGCTGTTCGACTGGATCGCTACTCAGCCCGATTCGGTTGAGGGCGTCGAGTCGTTCCTCGAGAAGCGAGCTCCGTCGTGGAAGCTGTCGGTCGCCGACGACTTCCCCAGCCATCTCTTCTCCGCCCCGGCCCCGCCGCCCGAGAAAGCACGTTAGGAGCTACCCGAATGGAGCTCGGACTGATGAGCCTCGGAGACCTGCTCCCCCACCCGCTCACCCGAGAACGCCGGACCGAGAGCGAGCGTCATCGCTCGCTGGTCGATCAGGCGATCCTGGCCGAGGCCTGCGGCTTCAGCTCCGTCCACCTCGGCGAGCACCACTTCTCCGACTACATGCTCTCCGCCCCGCCGGTGGTTCTCGCTGCGATCGGCGAGCGGACCGAGACCCTGAAGCTGAGTACCGCGGTGACGCTCGCCGGCAACCTCGATCCGGTCCGAGTGGCGGAGGACTACGCCACGGTCGACGTGCTGAGCGGCGGGCGAGTCGAGCTCGTGCTCGGCCGCGGCAGCTTGTTCCATCACACGTACGACGGCTTCGGCCAGCCGCTCGACACGGCCCGCGACCGCTACGACGAATCCGTGGCGCTTCTCGTTCGGCTGCTCGAAGAGGAGGACGTCACCTGGGAGGGCCGGTTCCGGGCTCCGCTGCGAGGCCATACGACGAGGCCCCGGCCGGTGTCATCGCTCCCGGTGTGGATCGGGGCCG
>JAOTYQ010000628.1 GCA_029861725.1 Acidimicrobiia bacterium
GACGTGGTCTACCCACGGGCCAACACGGCCCTGTGGCAGCGGGTGGCCGAGGGCGGACTGCTGCTCTCGGAGGCACCGCCGGGCGCACGACCAGAGCGGTGGCGGTTTCCGGCGCGTAACCGGCTGATCGCCGGTCTGGCCGATCTCGTGGTGGTGGTCGAGTCGCACGATGTTGGCGGCTCGCTCCTCACCGTCGGCGAGGCGATGGATCGGGGGATCACGGTCATGGCCGTGCCCGGCGCCGTCACCAGCCCTGCCTCGACGGGAACCAACCAGCTGCTGGCCGAAGGCTGCGCTCCGGCTCGCACCGCGCTCGACGTGCTCGACGCGCTCCGAGCCGACGGGCTCCACGTCACCCCGGCCGCTACCGCGGCCTCGGCGACCGTCGTGAGTGAGCGCTCAGCGACCACTGCCGCCGTCGCCGATGCCGACGAGCTCCCGCCCCTGTGTCGGCAGATCCTGGCCGACACCTCGGCCGGTGCCGTGCACATCGATCACCTGGTCGCTTCGTGCCGGGTCCCGATCCCCGAGCTGCTCGCCGCGATCCGCTACCTGGAAGCGGCCGGGCTCGTCGTGCTCGACGGCTCGACCGTCGTGCGGGCCAGTCGCGAGGTCATGCATCGCCATACGCCCGGGTAGCAACCACTAGCAGTGACAAACATCTCTTACAGTGGTTGTCTGGCTACGGTCGGACGGGTGACCGCCGCCGCACGTACCCGCTACCTCCGAGCGCTGGGCTTCGAACCCGGCGTCGATCGGCCGAACGACCCTGGCGATGAGGGTCGAACGACTCAACGTGGCACCCAACAGCAGAATATCGCCACGGTCACTCACTTTAGGTGGTCGAGCTCCGACGGAGAGTGGGAGCGACGCTACCAGGTCACCCAGGCCCGGTTGCCCGCCTCATCACCCAGTGCTCCACACACCTTGGCGGGACCCGTGGCCATCGACAACGAGACCGATCTTGATCGGGTTTGGACCAGCTACAAGCGATCGGCGGATCAGACCGACCGGGATCAGCTGATCATCTACTACTCACCACTTGTCAAGTATGTGGCGAGCCGGGTCGCGGCCGGACTTCCCCAGAGCGTCGATCAAGCCGACCTGGTCAGCTACGGCATGTTCGGGCTGATCGACGCCATCACGAAGTTCGATCCCGACCGGGGCTTCAAGTTCGAGACCTACGCCATCTCCCGGGTCAAGGGGGCGATTCTCGACGAGCTCCGATCGATCGACTGGGTGCCGCGTTCGGTGCGGTCGAAGGCGAAGTCGGTCGAGCGGGCGATGATGAAGCTCGAAGGGCAGCTCCACCGCTCGCCCACCGATAGCGAGATCGCCGCCGAGCTCGACCTCACGATCGGTCAGTTGAACGGCATCTACAACCAGATCTCCTCGCTCGGTGTCGTCGCGCTCGACGAGATGTTGTCGTTCAACGGTGGCGAGAGCCTCACGTTCGGCGACACCTTGGCCGACCGTTCCGACGGTCCCGGCGGGGTCTACGAACGCGTCGAGATGCGGCAACTCCTCGCCGACGCGATCAACCGGATGAACGAGCGCGAGAAGATCGTCCTCACGCTCTATTACTACGAGAACCTGACCCTCGCCGAGATCGGCAGGGTGCTGGGAGTCACCGAGAGCCGGGTCTGTCAGATCCACACCAAGGCGGTGCTCCATCTCAAGTCCCGACTGAGCTCGATGGAGCGAGAGTCGGCGTGACCGCCCAGCCCCGCTAGCCTCGTCACCCGCTGCGGTATTCCCGCCGCTTCCCCATCGTCCTTCCCCCGACCGACGATCCGAAGCAAAGAACGGGTGATGATGATGGTTGCGCTCACGGCGGCCACTGCAGTCCTCGCCGCCATGGCGGCTCTTGCGACGACCGGGACGAGCCCGGCCGCACTCGGGATCCCGCCGCCGTTCGAGCGTGACCTGGGACCGCCGTTCGAGGTCGAGTGCGGGTGGTTGGCACCAGTCGACGGGCCGATCGTGGACGGCTTCCGGCCCCCAGACAACCCCTTCGGCCCGGGTGGCAACCGTGGGATCGAGTACGGAACCGAGCCCGGCGACCCCGTGCGGGCGGTCGCCGAGGGCCGGGTGAGCTTCGTCGGCCCGGTAGGCGGTGACCGGTGGCTCGTCATCACCCACGACGACGGGCTGCGATCCACCTACGGCCCCCTCGTCACCAGCTCGGTCGTCTTCGGCGAAGGAGTCAGGGCCGGAGCTGCCATCGCCCGTGCCGACGCCGGCCTGCACCTGACCGCTCGGGCCGGCGAGCGGTATCTCGATCCCGCCCCGTTGCTCGACGGTTCCTGCGGGCGGGCCCGGCTCGTCGCTCCGAGTCCCGGCTCCGCGCCATAGGGATCGACAACGCGACGTCGGTCGCCGGGCAGGTCGTTCGCCGACGCGCCCTCGGCCGGGCGGATGGCGGTAGGGGAGCACCGGCGGTCGAGCTAAGCTGGAGCGGCGCCCGGAACCTGACTACGACCGCGGTCGTAGTGGGTCTCGGGCGCTCGGCGGTCCGCCCATCGGACCACCGACAGACCACGACATCCCGTAACCACCCACCAACCAACCAACCAACTCACGTACGGCCGATCGGAATCCACGGTCTCCTGAACGTCCGGATCGCCCCCACCAGGGCGCCGGCACGGGAGCTCGATCGGCGGCACCAACCGGAGGAGAACAACGTGACCGCAGTCGTCACCATGAAGCAGATGCTCGAGGCCGGAGTTCACTTCGGTCACCAGACCCGCCGCTGGAACCCGAAGATGAAGCGGTTCATCCACGGCGACCGCAACGGGGTCTACATCATCGATCTGGAGGAGACGCTCCGGAGGATCGAGCAGGCTTACACCTTCGTGCGCGACACGGTGGCCGACGGCGGCACTGTCCTCTTCGTCGGCACCAAGAAGCAGGCTCAGGAGCCGATCCGCCGCCACGCACTATCGGTCGGGATGCCCTATGTCGATCAGCGCTGGCTTGGCGGCATGCTCACGAACTACCAGACGATCTCCAAGCGCGTCGGAAAACTGCTCGAATACGAGCGGATGCGGGCCGCCGGCGACTTCGACGAGATGCCGAAGAAGGAGGCACTGCGCTACAGCCGCGAGCTGACCAAGCTCGACCGCAACATCGGCGGGATCAAGACGATGGCAAAGCTGCCGAGTGTCGTGTTCGTGCTCGACACCATCGTGGAGCACATCGCAGTGACCGAGGCCCGCAAGCTCAACATCCCGATCGTCGCCGTCGTCGACACCAACTGCGATCCCGACCTGATCACCTACCCGATCCCCGGCAACGACGACGCGATCCGCTCGGCCGAGCTGATGACCCGGGTCATCGCCGAGGCCGTGGCCGAAGGCAAGATGATCCACGCTCGACGCTCCGGCGTCGATCCCGAAGCCGAGGCGGAGCGCTCGGCCGAGGAGGAGGCCGCCGTGGCCATGGCCCAGGCCGAGGCCCGCCGGCAAGCGATGGCCGAGGCCGCCGCTCGAGAGGCTCGACTCGCCGCCAGTGCACCGGCCCCGGCCGACGCCGCCCCGCCGGTCAGCCCCGATCCCGCTGTGGCCCCGCCGGTCAGCGCCCCGCCGGTCAGCCCCGATCCCGCTGTGGCCGCCCCGCCGGTCAGCGCCGATCCCGCTGTGGCCGCCCCGCCGGTCAGCGCCGATCCCGCTGTGGCACCGCCGGTCAGCGCCGATCCCGCCGTGGCCGCCC
>JAOTYQ010000629.1 GCA_029861725.1 Acidimicrobiia bacterium
GACGGCGGAGAGAACCTCGTTGGCGCCGGACGTCAGCGACACGTACCAGCCGAACCCGACAGACAGCAGCCACCACATCACGGCCGCCGTGATCGCCCCCGGGAGGTCGTGACGCCACCGGCTGCGCTGGGCGGGGCCGAAGTGGTAGATCATCGAAGCCCAGGCCACGAGCACGAGCATCGACACCAAGCCCCGGGCCACGCTCTCGAGTGGGCCGTCGGGCACCGAGTCCCAGACGATCCGCTCGAGCATGACCAGCGGCACGGAGATGAGCATGCTGCCCAACCCGAGCAGCACGGCAACCACGCGGGTGTGGTACCACGTGCGCCCGTCGACGACCTCGTAGATGTCGTCGAGGGCTCGGATCAGCCCGGCGAACCCGCGGCTGATCGACCAGATCGCAACGGCGAGCGAGACCGTCAACACGCTCGAGTTGGGGTTCTGGTCGAAGAGGGCCTTGACGGTGTCCTGGATGCCGCTGCCCTCGTCGGTGAACACCCGGTTCACGAAGTCGACGACGTTCTGCTCCACCTGAGTGCTGAACTGGAAGCTCAGGAACGCCTCGAGCGGGTTGAGCGCAGCCAGGAGCGCCAAGATCGCGGCGGGCAGCGACACCACGATCCAGAACGTGACGCCGGCGGCCAAGTCGCCGACGCCGCCGTGGTACCAGCGAAGGGAAACGTCGACAACGAATCGCCAGGCAGCGATAAGCATCCTCATTGGGCTTCCCTTCACCCCTCCACACTAGGAAAACGTCGGGACGAACCGCGGGATTCCACTTCCACACTTCCCCACGAATCGACTGGTTTCCACTCGTTGTCATCAGGTCGCAACATCGTCGCTTCTCCGATCGACGGGCCGGACGATCGGGCATCGGTCCGGTAGGGTCGAATCATGGCTGACGCCCCATCACCATTCACGAACCGGCGGGCGGGCGAGGCGTTCCTGGTGGACCCTCCGGGCGGCGATCAGGGACCTGGCGTCCTCGTGCTCCACTCGTGGTGGGGCCTCAACCACTGGGTGCGCGACTTCTGCCGTCGGCTGGCGGCTCAAGGCTACACGGTGCTCGCCCCCGATCTGTTCGACGGCGTCCAACCGGTCACGGAGGCCGAAGGCGAGGCGGTGCTGGCCGGCGCCGACCCGGACGAGCTGTCGGGCCTCGTGATGTCGTCGGCTCACACGCTGCGAGCCGTATCGGTCGACCCGGCGAGGCCGATCGCGGTCATGGGCTTCTCGATGGGCGCGTCACTGGCGTTGTGGATCTCGGCCCGCCTCGGCTCGTCGATCAACGCAGCGGTGGCCTTCTACGGGGCACAATCGATCGATTTCGACGAGGCGACGGCGGCCTACCAGGGCCACTTCGCCTCCGATGACCACATCGTGAGCGACGAAGACCGGGTGGTGACCGAGTCATTCCTCCGGTTGGGCGGTCAGAGCGCGGAGTTCCACACCTACCCGGGCACCAAGCACTGGTTCTTCGAGGAGGGTGAGAACTACGACGCGGCGGCCGCTGACCTGGCCTGGGAGCGCACCATCGACTTTCTCGCCCGCCAGTCGAACGCGGCCAGAGCAGCCGGCGAGGGCAGGCGCAGCGGGACGGAGTAGCATCGAGCACGTGACCGGCAAGCACCCCTGGGTCCTGTCGACCACGCAGGCCGATGGGCGGCCCCAGATGAGCCCGGTGTCGGGTGGCATCACGCCCTCGGGCGAGCTGCTGATCTCGAGCTACCGTCGCCGGGCGCCGCCGCTGCCCTCTTCGCTCTTGTCGGAGGGCTACATGCCGGTGAAGTCGGGCTTGCGCTTCTCGGTGAAGGCGCGGCGGGCCTCGGTGGCGTCGTCGGAGTGGTGCATGATTCCGCCGGCGTTGGAGGTCATCACCATGGTGGTCTCGATGCTGGCGTCGAGGGCTTCTCGCATGATGCGCTTGTGGATCCACTGGGGGATCGGGGGCCGGTCGATGATCTTCTGGCACAGGTCTCGGGTGGTGGTTTCGAGCTCGTCGACGGGCACGAGATGGTTGAGCAGGCCCCACTCGTGGGCCCGCTCGGCGTCGAGCTCGCCGGTGTAGGCGAACTCGAGCGCCCGACCCAGACCGACCATCTTGGGGAGGTAGTAGCAGCCTCCGTTCTCGATGATCTGGCCGGCGTTGTGGTAGGCGATGAAACTCGTCTTGTCACAGCCGACTCGGATGTCGCAGTGCAAGGCCATGTCCATGCCGGAGCCGACGGCGGGGCCGTTGATCATGGCGATCGTCGGCTTGCGGACGAGGGAAATGTCGCGGTGGAGCTTGGTGAAGGCGTGGAAGAAGTACTGCCGGGTCCCGTCCGGTCCGACCTGGCTGGTGCGGGCACCGGCGATCACGGGACCGATCTCCTCCTCGGACAGCACGTTCTTCAGGTCGGCGCCGGCGCAGAAGGCCCGCCCCTCGCCGGTCAACACGATCACCCGGATATCGGGATCGTCGTCGGCGGCCCGCATGTACTCGCCGACCTTGGCCACCGTCCCTACCGGCTCGGACCGCCCATACAGGGCGTTCAGTGCCTCCGGACGGTTGAACCTGATCCAGAGGATGCCGTTGTCCTCCTTGTCGTACGTGAGGTGGTCGACCAGATCGGGACCCATGGCGCGCTCCTGTGCGTCGGCGCCATCCCGACCCTAGTCAGTCGTCTGTCCAGGCGACCTGCCACCTGGGAGCTCGCGAGCTGATCGCGACCGACACACGGACGAAGTCGACATGTCGGGACACCGGCGGACAGGGTGCGCTGACACCAAGGCCAAATCGGGCTGGCTGAACGTCACCGCTCGAGCGCCGACGGCATCGGTAGTGACGGAACGGATGTCCCGGCCCGCCGCTCTCGAGACCGGCGGCGGTGGTCGGTGTCCTGATGACCTTTGGCCCTTCGTGTCGGTCTGGGGCAGGGCGAAGGTGGGTGGGTGAGTACGACAGTGATCATCCTCAGGTTCGAAGCGGCGTGGTCTGCTACCGATCGGCGGCTTGCCGGTTTGGGCCGGATCTTGGTGCCGCTCGACGGTTCGGCGCTGGCCCGAGCTGCGCTGATCCCGGCCGAGGAGCTGGCTCGACGAACGGGAGCTCGTTTGGAGTTGCTCTCGACCAAAGTCGCCGAGGGTCCGCCCCGACCGAGCTCCTTTCTCGACGATATTGCCGAAGAGATCAGTGACGGCGGTGCTGGTGTCGAGTTGCGGACGTCGACACGGTTGGAAGGTGATCCGGTGCGGGCGATCGAGGCTGCTGTGGAGGAAGGGGGAGCTCCGGTGCTGATCGTGATGAGCTCTCATGGGCGAGGCCGGTTCCGGCGAGCGGCCTTGGGTAGCACTGCTGAGCTCGTTGTCGCATCGGCTGCAGCCCCGGTGCTCGTGGTTGGCCCGTCGTGGCAGCCCGACGCGTTCCAGCCGGGTGGCCCGGTCGTGCTCGCCCACGATGGGGACCATGAGCCGGACCTCGATGTCGTCGCGCGTTTGGCTCAGACGGCTAGCGGTCAGATCACCGTCCTTCAGGTGTTTCCGTCGCCGTCGCCGTCGCTTGCTCGCCATCATTCGGGATCGGTGGTGTCTGAAGCCGCGGCCGATTGTGCCAGCCGGTTGCGAGCGATGGGATTCGAGGTGACGACCGAGGCTGAGCGGGCAGCGCAGACCCACAAGGTCATCGTAGATGTAGCTGGTGACCTCGGCGCTAGCTATGTCGTGATCA